>NZ_JASGSR010000093.1:0-32633 GCF_040446015.1 Bradyrhizobium sp. INPA03-11B | reverse complement strand
ATATTTTGGCAGCGCCCCCTGCCGGCGGTCTTTGCTTCACTCGAGCCTCCGGTCATGCGATGCTTCGAGCTGGATGCAGCGGCGGTTCCGTGCCGTCTGCTCGCCAGGTCGGCGCCGACGATGGGCAGGTGCAACCGATAAGGATTGCCTCCCATCGACAGAAGCGACCCGATGACCGCCAACGCGCTCCGCGACTATGCCCAAAGCATCCTGACCGCCCGGGTCTACGACGTGGCGGTCGAGACGCCGCTCGATCCGATGCCGCGGCTCTCGGAGCGCTTGTCGCGACCCGTATTGCTGAAGCGGGAGGATTTTCAGCCGATCTTCTCGTTCAAGCTTCGCGGCGCCTACAACAAGATCGTCAGGCTGCCGGACGCACAGCGCAGGCTCGGCGTGATCTGTGCGTCGGCCGGCAATCATGCGCAGGGTGTGGCGCTCGCGGCGCGCAAGCTCGGCATTCCCGCAACGATCGTGATGCCGCGGACGACGCCCGCCATCAAGGTCGAAGCCGTCCGCCGTCTGGGCGGCGATGTCGTCCTGCATGGCGACACGTTCGATGACGCACAGACCAAGGCCAGGGAAATCGAGGCCGCGCGCGGCCTGACCTTCGTGCATCCGTTCGACGATCCCGATGTGATCGCCGGCCAGGGGACCGTCGGGATGGAGATCCTGCGGCAGCATCCCGATCCGATCGAGGCGATCTTTGTGCCGATCGGAGGCGGCGGGTTGGCGGCAGGTGTCGCCGCCTTCGTGAAGTTCCTCAATCCGTCGATCAAGGTCGTCGGTGTCGAGCCGGCTGATGCTGCGTCGATGGCGGCGGCGCTCGCCAAGGGCAGCGTCGTCGCGCTGGATCAGGTCGGGCTGTTTGCCGACGGCGTCGCGGTCCGCAAGGTCGGAACCGAGACGTTCCGGCTCTGCCGCGACCTGCTTGACGAGGTCGTCACCGTCGATACCGACGCGATGTGTGCGGCGATCAAGGATATTTTCGACGACGTGCGATCGGTTGCCGAGCCTTCCGGCGCTTTGGCGCTCGCCGGCCTCAAGGCCTATGCCGAGCGCGGCGCGCTGAGCGACGGCAGCCTGATCGCCGTGAACAGCGGGGCCAATCTGAACTTCGACCGGCTGCGCACCATTGCCGATCGCGCCGAGGTCGGCGAGCATCGTGAGGCCTTGCTTGCGGTCACCGTGCCGGAGAAGCCGGGCAGCTATCGGCATTTCATCCGTATCCTCGGCTCGCGCGCCATCACGGAGTTCAACTACCGCTTCAACGAGACGACCGCGCCGGCACAGCTGTTCGTCGGCATCGCGCTAGGCCGCGGCGAGGCCGAGAAGCGGGAGGTCATGGAGCTGCTGCGCCGCGAGGGCTATCCGATCCTTGATCTGAGCGAGAACGAGATGGCCAAGGACCATGTGCGCTACATGGTCGGCGGCCGTGCGCCGCTGCTCAGGGACGAAGTGATCTACCGCTTCGAGTTTCCGGAGCGCCCCGGCGCGCTGCTGAAATTCCTCGAGAGCCTGGCGCCCGACTGGAACATCTCGCTGTTCCACTACCGTAACCACGGCGCCGACTACGGACGCATCCTGGCTGGTATCGAGGTCAAGCCGCAGGAGCGCGCCCGGTTCGTCCAGGCGCTGGATGCGCTCGGCTATCCCTACTGGAACGAGAGCGAGAATCCGGCCTATCGCCTGTTTCTCTCCGCCGAGACGGGATGAAGATCCACTCGCTGCCAGTCAAATCCTGCCGGCAACCAGTCTGAGCGAGCCGGCAATTCCTGTCGCGATCACAAGGATCACGGCCATCCCGATCATGCCGGCGTTGAATGACCCCGTCGCATCCTTCAGGATGCCGACCATGTAAGGACCGACGAAGCCGCCGAATGCGCCGACGGAATTGATGAACGCGATGCCGCCGGCGGCCGCAGCACCGGTCAGGAAGCTCTGCGGGATGGTGTAGAACACCGTTCGTGCCGAAATGGTGCCGACCAGCGCAAGCGTCAGGCAGGCGAGCGCCGGAACGAGCGAGCTAAAAACAACGGAGAGCGCGAGGCCGAGGGCGCCGAGGATCAGTGCGGCCATGAGGTTGTAGATCTTCTGGCCCTTCCGATCGACCAGACGCGCCCAGAACAGCATGCCGATCGTCGCGAACAAATAGGGGATCGCCGACAGCCACCCGACCTGCATGTTGCTCAGGCCGTGGCTTTTCAGGATCAATGGCAGCCAGATGCCGATGCCGTAGGAGCCGATCGTGAAGGCGAAGGTGATCGCAGTGAGCATCAGCACGCGGATATCCTGCATGGCGGCCCACAGATCCTTTTTGGGCTTGTCGTGCTTGTCGCCGGCAAGGGCTGCGAGAAGCGCGTGCCGCTCTTCAGATGTGAGCCAGTGGGCCTGCTCGGGCGTGTCGGCGAGCAGCGCGAGACAGAGAACCCCGAGCAGGCAAGCCGGAAGACCTTCGAGCAGAAACATCCATTGCCAGCCTGCGAGCCCCCAGAACCCGTCCATGCCGAGGAGGGCCGCCGAGATCGGACTGCCGAGTAGCGAGGAGAGCGGCGTTGCGGCCATGAACAAGGCGAGCACGCCGGTGCGGTGCTTCTCCGGAAACCAGATCGAAAGGTACCAGATCACGCCCGGAAAGAAGCCGGCCTCGAACACGCCGAGCAGAAAGCGGATCGCGTAAAAGCTGTAGGGGCCGACTGCGAACGCGGTCGCCGCGGCCGCCAGGCCCCAGGTGATCATGATGCGGGCGAGCCAGCGCCGGGCCCCGAACCGGTACATCATCATGTTGCTGGGGACTTCCAGCAGGCAGTAGCTGAAGAACAGGATGCCGGCGCCCCAGCCGAATTGCGTGGCGCTCAGGCCGATAGCCTTGTTCATTTGCAGCGCAGCAAAGCCGACGCTGGTGCGGTCGAGGTAGTTGAAGAGATAGGCGAGGCCGAGCAGCGGGATCAGGCGCCAGGTGTTCTTGGAAAGGGCGCTCGCGAGCAACCCTGCATCCGGATTGCCCTCCGTGAACGATCCGTTGGCCGCGATCTCGGTCATCCGCCGATCCTCCCTGCATGTGGGCCGGTTACCCCGATGGGGTCCGGCCGTGTTAGGTTCAAACTGCCAGACTGAGCGGACGGCGGTCCAATCGCTAATGTTCAGGAACCGATAACCGGGAGGAAGAAGTGGACCTTCGCGACCTCACCTATTTCGAGGTGATTGCCGATCTCGGTCATATGGGCCGGGCCGCGGACAAGCTCGGCCGCACGCAGCCCGCGCTGACCAAATGCATCCAGCGTCTTGAAGACGCCGTCGGTGCCGATCTGTTCGAGCGGACCGGGCGCGGGATCACCCTCACGCGCGTCGGTGAGGTCCTGCTGGCGCGGGCCCGGCGGATGCGCGAAGCCATGGAGGAATCGCTGCGCGAGGTCACCGATTTCGCCGCCGGTGCGGCCGGTCGCGTCAGCATCGGCTGCGGTGCGACGATGGGCGAGTACCTGCTGCCGCAGATTTGCCGTGCCATCATCGCCGATGCGCCGGGCCTCGCGATCGAGGTGCAGATCGGAATGAGCGGCGTGGTCAGGGCGGCGCTTCGCGAGCGCACCCTCGATCTTGCGATCGGCCCGATCCTTCCGTCCGACGAGCAGGAGTTCAGCCACGAGGCGTTCGGCATGGACGACGTCGTCGTCGTCGCGGCAAAGGACCATCCGCTGTGCGGCAAGCGGCTCGCCATCGAGGACCTGGTCGCCGCGAAATGGGTGCTACCGGCCCGCACCGTCGCAATGCGGCAGTGGCTCGACAACGTGTTTGAAGCGCATGGTCTTGCGCCGCCGACGGTCCAGATCGAGACCAATTCGATCACGACGCTGCCCAAGCTGATCGCCGACACGGCGCTGCTGAGCTTCACGTCCACGCGGAACCTGCATCCGCTTCGCTTGGGCAGCCAGCTCGACCGCCTGATGATCGACACCACCACGATGCGAAGGCCGCTGGGCTTTGTCACCCGCCGCGATGGCTATCTGTCGCCGGCCGCGCAGCGGGTCGTGAGCCTGCTCAAATCCAGAGGGCGCGACTTCCTCGAACAGGTCACGTTGCCCGGCATGACGGACGCCGCAGCCGCCATGCCGGCGATCGCGGTCAGCCGGGCAGAGCGAGTCCATAAACGCGCGCGGCAGTCCCACTGAACAGGCTCGCGCGATCGCTCTCGCTGGCATGGCGCGTCAGGCGCTTGAACGCATTCCACACCGATCCATAGCCATAGGAGCCCTTGTCGACCGGAAAGTTGCTTTCGAACATGCATCGTTGCGCGCCGAACGCCTCGATGCAGACTTCGATATAGGGCCGCCAGGCCTCTGCGAGGACTTCCGACGCCGGCGGGGCGTCGCGTGTCTCGAAACCGAATCCATTGATGCGCATGCCAAGGCCGCCAAGCTTGACGCAGACATTCTCGCATCTTGCGAGCTCACGGATCGCGCGCGTCCATTCGATGAAGATGTCGGCGCGGCGATCCTTGTAGGCGCCGATCCCCACGATCCCGCCAAGATGGTCGAGCACAACAGTGGTGTGAGGAAACGCCCGCGCGAGCTCGGTCAGCTCAAGAATTTGCGGATGGAACAGCCATGCGTCGAACACCAGCCCCAACGGCGCCAGCCGCGCGAATCCGGCACGAAACGCGACATCGCCGAGCAACCCGGGTGGACCGGCGCTCAGCGGATTCATCAAGCTTCGATCCGCATCCCACACGGTGATATGCCGGATGCCGCGAAATCGATCGGGGGCGGCGGCGATGTGGGCCTCCAGCACCGGCGTCACGGCGTCTCCGAGACGTAGATCGGTGTGACCGACGATCCCGGCGCAAAGGCGCCGGGATCCGTAGTTGCCGCTCGCGCTCATCGCCGCGACACCGTTGACGAACTCGGTTTCGCCGACGACGCGCATCGCGGCTGGTCCATCGGCCCGGTACATCGCCTGGCACTGCATGAAGACGCTTGCCATGACGTTGTGGCCGCTGCCGGTGATATCGGCGAGGTACTCGTCGAACAGATATCGCCAGCCTTGCCGGTCCCAGAGATGATGGTGGGCGTCGATGATCGGCAGCTCGGGTTCGAGCGCCGCCTCAACGCCGCGCGCAAGCCAGTCCGGCCGCACGGCAAGATAGTTGCCGCCTCCGGTCGGCGGCGCGATCACTTGGCGAAATCCCGTGGAGCCGGACCGGTGTAGCGATAGGGGATGCCCGGTGGCATCGGTCCCTTGATCCGGCCACCTTGCTGCGATTGCTCCCACGCATGCGCAAGGATGCCGACAGAACGGGAGAGGATGAACAGGCCGCGGCCCAGCGCAGGCGAAAAGCCCAGCTCCGAATAGATGACAGCAGTTGCGCCGTCGATGTTCATGGGAATTGTTCGGCCCTTGCGCTGCTGCATCTCGGCCTCGACGCCACGGCCGATCTCGGCGAAGCGGCCGGACACCACGTTGTCCCTGCGTGCCGCGTCGACGAGTTCGAGCAGCCGGGGCGAGCGCGGATCGACCGGATGAAAGCGGTGCCCGAAACCGGGCACGATCTTGCCATTCGCCGCGATGAAAGCGTCGAGGCCCTGCTGGATAGCCGTCGTCAACTCAACGCCCGCGTCCTGGCGCCGCGCGATGTCGGCGTACAGCTCCATGCATTGCTCGCCGGCGCCGCCGTGAATGTCGTCCAGCACGTTGATGGCCGAGGCCATCGCACCGTTGAGGGGAAGGCCGCAGGTCACGGCCATCCGTCCGATCGCGATCGACGGCGCCTGGGGACCGTGATCCACGGCGGAGACCAGCGCAGCCTCCAGCAGCGCGCCTTGCTCTGCCGATCGGAGATCACCCTTCAGCATCAGCCAGATCATTTGCGGGAACGACACCCGGCCGATCAATTGCTCGATTGGGAAGCCGCGAAACCGGATCACGCCCGGCTTCATGTCGATGATGTCGGTCGACCACCATTGGGTGGCCTTTTGCAGCAGGTCTGCGGAGCCTTGATCGGTCATGGCATTTGTCCTCGATTGCGTCTTAAGTGCTTGAGGTTTCGGCGCGCGCCTTCAGGTCCGGCATCTTGACGGTCTCCTTCACGGTCGGCCGGTTGTCGAAGGCGACGACGCCGCGCTCGCCGAGCGCTCGAATCTCGTCGCGTGTGAAGCCGAGCTGTCCGAGCCATTTCTCGGTGTCCTGGCCGAGGCTCGGCGGCGGCGATGGTTCCGGATAGTCGGTCTCGAGCCGGAAGCCCGGGCGCGTGACCCGCATCGTCTGGCCGCCCGAGACCTCAGCCTTCAGGCTCTCGACGAATTTGCGGCCGACGATCTGCGCTTCGTTCAGCACCTGCGGCACGCTCAGAACGCATCCGGCCGGCACGCCCTTAGCGTTGAACAGCGTCTCCCATTCGGCCGCGGACTTGGCGGCGAGCGCGACCTCGAGCTCGCGCTTCAGGGCGACGCGGTAGTCCTTGCGTGACTGTCGCTCGCGAAACAGCGGATCGGTCTTCAGCTCCGGCCTTCCGACAATGTCGCAAAGTGCTTCGAACTGCTTCTGTTCGTTGGCCGCGATGTTGAGCGGTCCGCAGCCCGTCGCGAACGTGCCGGAGGGGGCTGCCGTGAAATTCTCGTTGCCGATCGGCTGCGGATCGACATTGCCGTTGAGGTGGTTGGAAACCACCCAACCCATCGCGGCCAAGGTCGATTCGAGCAGCGAGACATCGATCTGCCGCCCGCGCCCGGTCTGCCGTTGTTCGACGAGCGCAGCCGTGATCGCAAAGGATGCGGTGAGGCCCGCAATGGTGTCGGCGATCGGAAAGCCGGTGCGCAGCGGCGCGGTTTCGGCATCACCTGTGACGCTCATGACGCCGGACAGCCCCTGAACGATCTGATCGTAGGCCGGCCGGCCTGCCCACGGGCCGTCCTGGCCGAAGCCCGAGATCGCGCAATAGATGATGCGCGGGTTGCGCTTGGCGAGCACCTCATAGCCGAGCCCCAGCCGTTCCATGACCTTCGGCCGGAAGTTCTCGAGCACGACGTCGGCCGTTTCGACGAGGCGAAGGAAGATCTCCTTGCCTTCGTCGGCCTTGAAATCGATCGCGACGGACTGCTTGTCCGCGTTGACGGCGACGAACGACAGACCCATCAGGTTCTTTGCCATCGCCGGATCGGCGCCGAGCCGGCGCGCGAGATCGCCGCCCTTCGGATTTTCGACCTTGATGACCTCGGCGCCGAGGCGTGCGAGCTGATAGCCGCAGAACGGACCGGCAAGCACGTTCGAAAGGTCGAGGATACGAATGCCGGCGAGGGGCAGTGTCATAGGTGTTCTCCGGATGATGCTTGATTGATCAGACCAGCCCGAGCCAGTGCCACCAGGTCGCGGCGCACAGGGCATAGAGCAGGCAGGCGGCGATGCAGACGATGACGCCAACGCGCGGGAAGTCCTCGACGCGGAGCCGGCCGGTGCCGTAGACGAGGATGTTCGGCAGCGTGTTGTAGAACATCAGCAGCGGGTAACCGCCGATGATCATGCCGGCCGGCAGCGCCAGCGCGACCGGATTGACGCCTGCGGTCGTTGCCATCGCCAGGATGATCGGCAACAGCGCAGTCGCCATGGCGGTCGTGCCGACGAACATGATGTGCATGAATTGCACGATGAACATCACGACCGCGATGACGACCAGTGCCGATGCGCCGGCGAGGCCAAGCGCGTGGAAGATCGAATTCGCCAGCCAGTTGGCGGCGCCGGTCTTGAGAAGGATTTCGCCGAGCGACACGCCGCCGCCGGCAATCAGCAGCACCTGCCAGGACACACCCTTGTTGGCATCGCTCCAGTCGATCACGCCGAAGTTCGGCAGGAACAGCAGGCAGGCTCCCATCAGGCACACCACCGTGGTGTCGAGCCCGGTCAGACCCTGCGTCGCCCACAGGCAGGTCACCAGCACGAACACCGCTAGCGCACGCCATTCGGCTGATGACATCGGTCCCATTGCGGCGAGATTCTGCGAGATCCGAGCGTCGGCCTGGTCGTGGCCGGCCTTGAACTCCGGAGGAAAGACGCGCTGGATGACCCACCAGGTGAACATGGTCATCACCAGCGCCGGCGGGAATCCGTAGAGCAGCCATTCGGCATAGGTGATGGTGTGGCTGCTCATCTTGGCGACGAACTCGACCGTGACGGGATTTGGCACCGTCGCCGTCAACACGCCGGCGCCGATCGTCGCGTTGGTCATCGTCAGCGTGAGGAGCAGGTTGATCGCGAACGGCGAGCGGGCTGTCGCACCGAAGATCGTCAGGACGCTGAGGCATTCCGGCAGCAGGATTGCCGTACGTGCCGTCGACGACGGAACGAGGAAGGCGAGCGCGATGTTGACCAGCGTCACGCCGAGCGTGATCCGCGTCGGCGCGCTGCCGAACCGCGCCAGAATGATGTAGGTGATGCGCTCGGCAAGCCGGGTCTTCACCATCGCGGTCGCGAGGATGAAGGCGCCGACGATCAGATACACGGGCGAAGCGGCAAAGCCGTCGAGCGCGGTCCGAAGCGGGGCTGTTCCGCTCAGCACCGCGAGCGGCACCACCATCAGGCTGGCGATGGCCAATGGGATCGCCTCGGTCAGGTAGAGCACGAAGATGCCGCCAAACAGCGCCAGCGCCTTGTGTCCCTGCAAGGACAGCGTCTCCGGGGTCGGGCTGAGCCAGATGGCGGTGGCGACGACCAGGGCGACGGGAACGCCGATTGTCTTCAGCGTAGCCTCCAGCGAGCGCGGCGCGGCTTCGCTGGTCTCCGCGTGAGCGTGAGCTGACACTTGTTTTCTCCCTGTCGAAGCATGCGGCGATGGATCGGTGCCATCACGGATTTGGAGCCGTGCTTCGTTGTGGGAGTAGCCCGCGGGTCGAACCAGCGTCCAATTGCAAGTTTTCAGGAGACGATAACCGGCGGGAATGTGCGCGGCCGGCGAGGCCACCGCCCTTGCAATCAGGCGCCCGGTTGCGGCCACGTCAGCCTGACGGTCGGCGTTAGCCGGTGGATCAGCGATCGGCAGTGAGCTGCCGGCGATACCGCTCGGCGTCCCAGTTCAGCAGCGCGTGCTCATTCTCTGCCGTCAGATAGTTGACCCGTGCGGTCAGGGGCAGCCGGCAGGTGACCAGCGCGAGACAGCTCAGCATGGCTTCTGCGCCGTCGCTCGCGTCCTCGCGGATGAGGCTGCCGACATCCGGAATGAGAAGCGCAACCGGCGGCGGCAGGCCGTTCGCGATGATCTGCGCGGTCATGACGTTCAGGCTCTCGTGATGCTCCAGGACTGGCAGGCCCGGACCAAGGAAGACGACGTGATCGGGATAGAGCGAGCCGCTGGTCGCGATCGCGCGGCTGTAGCGGTCGGTGGCAATGTCGTGGCTGCTCGGATCCCGCGGCAGGCGATAGGTCGTGCCGACGCTGATCGTCCGGAGTGCGTCATGATCCGCAGCGGGCGCGCGACGCTGCTCCAGGGCGAGGCGTTGCTCGACCTCGGCCACCAGCGCCTCGGCCGCGTCGCAGGTGGCAGCGCCGACCACGAGGCCGTGATTGCCGAGGATCAGGACGTCGACGGCATTCTGCGCGATCGCCTCGCTGACCGCGCGGGCGAGCGGCAGCCCCGGATGGTGATAGTCGAGGTAACGCCAGGCCAGGCCGTCCAGTCGCCGGGCAAACTCGTCGCGCGCGTCGGTGCGCACCGCCCATGCGATGGTGTTGACCGAATGGACATGCAGCACGATCCGGTGCGGCATCAATGCATGCAGCGAGGTCTCGATCGAGGCGCGCAGCGTCGTCCCGGCATTCGGCGCGAGCGGCACGCGCTCGTCGCCCTGGGTCAGCGCCGAGCGCGCCGCCGACAATGCGACCGGCACGAAAATGTCCTTGTCCTCGGCATCGGCGAGCCAGGTGCCTGACGCCTTCACCCACAGCACGTCGCCATCCTTGACCGACGAATTGCCGCCGGCGCCTTGCACCAGCAGGATATTCCGGCCGACGCGTGCCGACATGCGGCGCAGTTCGTTCAGCGTTTGAGGCGGTCGCATCTCGGCTCTCACCAGGTCAAATGGTCCATGGTCCAATGCGGCATCCGCGCCGCTGCGCCGGCCGCGGTCTTGACCGCCTGCGGCAGATCGCGCGCCTGCGCAAGCGTCGCGCGGTGGGCGCCGGAGCCGATCAGCAGGGTCAGCATGCCGGCGGCGCGTCCACCGGCAATATCGTGATCGAGGGAGTCGCCGATGACGAGAATCCGTTCCGGCGGGGGATGTCCCAGTTGATCGCGCGCGGCGGCAAACATCGGCGGATACGGTTTGCCGACGAACAGCACGGTGCCACCGAGCGACTGGTAGAATGCGGCGAGCGCGCCGGGCGCGGGGATCAGGCCCGCGGCGCCGAACATCACGAGGTCCGGATTGGCGCACAGCATCGGGAGCTGGCGTGACGCGGCGGTCGTGAGCTGCGCACGCCAGCGCTCGGGGTCGGCTGCGTCGTCGTCGAGTCCGCCGAGCAGGATGAAATCGGCTTCGCGGATGTCCGAAACCATCACAAGGTCGGTGCCGTCGACGATCGAGCGGTCACCGTCGCGCGAGATCAGGAAGCAGGCGCGGCCGAGTTCTGCGAAGGGCACCTGCTCGCGCGCATGCAGGCCGCGCCAAGTGACCTCGCCCGAGGACAGCACGCCGTCATAGGCGTCGGCCGGCAGGCCAAGCGCGGCGAGGCGCCGCTGGTTGCTGCCGGCGCGCTTGCCGGAATTGGAGAGGATCAGGATCCGCTTGCCGGCCTCGCGCAACCGCGCCACGCAGTCCAGCGTCGCGGGGAACACCGCCAATCCTTCGTGCAGCGTGCCCCATTGGTCGAGCAGCACATGATCGAAGCGGTCGGCGATGACGTGAAGGCCGGCGATCGCGGTCGCATCGGCCTTCATGGCGGACCTCCGTTCAGCGCGAGCAATGCGGCGCCGTAGCTTGCTTCGGTCTGCTCGGCGACCGAGACGGGAACACCGAGCACGCGGTGCCGGATCCTGGTCCATGCATCGTTCTTCGCGCCGCCGCCGATGCCGATGACGCGGCGCAGGCGAGGTGCGCCGAGCCGCGCCAGCTGCCGGTAGGCGAGGGCTTCGACAGAGGCGATGCCTTCGAGCAGGCCCTGGAAGAAGCGGCAATCTTCCGCCGGGCGCGGCGTGATCCGCGCGGCCAGCGCGGGATCCGCGATCGGGAAGCGCTCGCCGGGCTTTGGCAGCGGATAGTAGTCGAGCCCGGTCGGTGCATCAGGCTCCACTTGCGGTGTCAGCCGCTCCATCTCGTCGGCGGTGAAATGCAGCAGCAGTGCGGCGCCGCCGGAGTTTGAGGCGCCGCCGGCGAGCCAGCGTTCGCCAAGCCGGTGCGAATAGACGCCCTGATCGGCCGCGAAGATCGGTTGGGTCGCGAGCTGCTTCACCACCAGCGTGGTGCCGAGCGAGGTGACGGCATCGCCCGGCTGATCGGCCCGCGTCGCGATGAAGGCCGCAACGCCATCGGTGGTGCCGGCCGCGACGTGGGCTGTGGCGGGCAACCCGAGCGAGCGCGCGATCTGCGGATCCATCTCGGAAAATGGCGTTCCCGGCACCAGCACTTCGGGAAGCAGATCGTCGCGCACGCCGAGCCGTTCAAGCCAGGACGGCCAAGCGCGCGCGACCGGGTCGTAGCCGAGCTTCAGGGCGTTGTTCTCGTCGCTGATGCCATGATGGTTTGCGAGCCGCCCCGCGATCCAATCCGCCTGGTGCACGGCGTGGCGCGCATCGCCGACATAGCCGTCATTCTGCAGATAGAGCAGCTTGGCGAGCGCGCTGCTCGCGCCATGTGCACCGCTTTCAAGCGGTGCGACCGCCGCCACGCCCGCGGCCTCATGGGTGGCGCGTGCGTCGTTGTACATCAGACCCGGCGAGCAGGGGCGGCCGGCCGCGTCAATCAGCAGCAGCGTGCCCGACGTGCCGTCGACGACGATGCGCGTGACGTCGCCAAGAGGAACAGTTTCGCCGAGCTTGCGGATCGCAGCCTCCGCCGCCTGCCACCACAGCTCCGGGTTCTGATCGATCGCGTTGCCGTCAACGCGCGGCGCAGGAAGCGCGCTCGAAGCGAAGCCGCGAATGCCGGCCTGCGGATCGATCGCACAGGCGCGGACGCCGCCGGTTCCGACATCGATCCCGAGATACAAACCTCCCATCCGACTTCACCGCTCTCTCGTGCCTGCGCGTCGACGTTGGTTGCGCTGCAGCACGTTTAGGGGATTGACGCCCCGTTCGGCCTCTGCAATTTTTTGCAGGACGTGAAGAATTTTGCAAGCGGACTTTTCCGGACATGGCCACACCGCCCGACAGGCTGCCGATGATCGACGGCGAGGCGTCGCTCGCGACCCGCGCGGCGTGGCTGTATTTCGCGGCGGGGCTGACGCAGTCCGAGGTCGCCGACCGTCTCAACATCCAGAGCACCAAAGCGCACCGCCTGATCGCGCGCGCGAGCCGCGAGGGCATGATCCGCGTCTTCGTCGAGGGGCCGGTCGCCGAATGCGTCGCGCTGGAGAACGATCTCACGCAGCGCTTCGGCCTTGCGTTCTGCCGCGTCGCGCCCGATCTCGGCGAGAGCGATCTGCCGCTCAAGGCGCTGGCGCTGGAAGGCGCGAGCTTCCTGCGCCAGATCCTGGAGCGCGGCGACGACAAGGTGATCGGCGTCGGCCATGGCCGCACGCTCGCCGCCGTGGTCGAGCAGATGCCGCAGACGCCCGCGCGCGACGCGCAATTCGTGTCGCTGCTCGGCGGACTGACGCGGAAATTTGCCGCCAATCCGTTCGACGTGATTCATCGGCTCGCCGAGCGCACCGGCGCCGAAGCCTATCTGTTGCCGGTGCCGGTGTTCGCCAATTCGGTCGCCGATCGCGCCGTGCTGATGCAGCAATTCGGCATCGCCGACGTGTTCGCGCTGGCGCGCAAGGCCTCGCTGCTGTTCGTCGGCATCGGCCAGGTCAGCCATGACGGCTTTCTGGTGGCGAGCGGCATGATCAAGCCGGACGAGGTCGCCGAGCTGAAGCGGGTCGGCGCCTGCGCCGATCTGCTCGGACATTTCTTCAGCGCCGACGGAACGGTGCTGGACACCGATCTGTCGGCCCGCGCCACCTCCATGAGCATGGCCGATCTCAGGAAGCACCGCATCGTCGCCATCGCCGGCGGGCCGGCCAAGGTGACTGCGCTGCGCGGCGTGCTGCGCAGCGGCGTGCTGCACGGCCTCATCATCGACGAAGCGACTGCAAAGGCGCTCGCCACCGACAAGCCGGAGAACACATCCGGCAAGACAAGAAGCAAGACCCGGAAGGACAAATAAAACAAGCGTCAACAAGGAGAGGAAATACATGTTCGATCGCGAGAAGAATCTGTTCGACTCCTACGCTGCCAAACGCATCAGCCGCCGCGATCTCCTCGACGGCGCCGCCAAGCTCGGCATTGCGGGCCTTGCCGCAAACGCCGCCTTCGCCTCCTCGATGTCGAGGGCGATGGCCGCGGACTTCAACTGGAAGGCCCAGAGCGGCAAGAGCGTCAAGCTGCTGCTCAACAAGCACCCTTACGTCGATGCGATGATCGGCGACATCGAGGCGTTCAAGTCGCTCACCGG
This sequence comes from Bradyrhizobium sp. INPA03-11B, assembly GCF_040446015.1. Taxonomy (NCBI): domain Bacteria; kingdom Pseudomonadati; phylum Pseudomonadota; class Alphaproteobacteria; order Hyphomicrobiales; family Nitrobacteraceae; genus Bradyrhizobium; species Bradyrhizobium sp. INPA03-11B. The sequence continues at coordinate 19,002 of NZ_JASGSR010000093.1, read as the reverse complement.
CATGAACGTCACCTACGACATCTTCCCGGAGGACGTCTATTTCGACAAGGTGACGGCGGCGCTGTCGTCGAAGTCGGACCAGTACGATGCCTTCATGACCGGCGCCTACATGACCTGGACCTATGGTCCGGCGGGCTGGATCGAAGACCTCAACACCTACATCAAGGATCCCGCCAAAACCAATCCGGCGTTCGCCTGGGACGATGTGCTGCCGGGCCTGCGTGCCTCGACGGCGTGGGACGGCGTCGCCGGCTCCGAGCTCGGCTCGGGCAAGGCCAAGCAGTGGTGCATCCCGTGGGGCTATGAGCTCAACAACATCACCTACAACCGCAACGTCTTCGACAAGGTCGGCGTCAAGCCGCCGAAGAACCTCGACGAGATGCTGGAGGTCGCGGCCAAGATCACCAAGGACGCCGGCGGCCCCTACGGCGTCGGCGTGCGCGGCTCGCGCTCCTGGGCGACCATCCATCCGGGCTTCCTGTCGGCCTATTCGAATTTCGGCCAGAAGGACTTCGTGATGGAGGGCGGCAAGCTGAAGGCCGCGATGAACACCAAGGCCTCCAAGGAATTCCACGACAAGTGGGTGAAGATGATCCAGACTTCAGGCCCGAAGAACTGGTCGACCTACACCTGGTACCAGGTCGGCACCGATCTCGGCGCCGGCGCCTCCGGCATGATCTTCGACGCCGACATCCTCGGCTACTTCATGAACGGCGGCGACAACAAGGAGAAGGGGCATCTCGGCTACGCGCCGTTCGCCGCCAATCCGGCCGCCAAGGCGCCGACCCCGAACGTCTGGATCTGGTCGCTCGCGATGTCCACCTTCTCCAAGCAGAAGGACGCCGCATGGCTGTTCATGCAGTGGGCGGCTTCTGTCGAGCATGACCTGTTCGGCGCGCGCAAGATGGACTTCGTCAATCCGGTGCGCACCTCGGTGTGGAAGGACAGCGAGTTCCGCGACCGCATCGCAAAGTCCTATCCTGGCTATCTCGATCAGCATGACATGTCGTCGCCCGGCGCCAAGATCTACTTCACGGCGCAGCCGCTGTTCTTCGATCTGACGACGGAATGGGCCGCCTCGCTGCAGAAGATGGTGGCGAAGGAGGTCAGCGTCGACGAAGGGCTCGACAAGCTCGCCGACAGCATCAACCGCCAGCTCAAGCAGGCCGGTCTCGGCTGACGGGTCAACTGTGCGGTGCTTGATCCCCCGCACCGCACCCATCCGCCGGCTCGGAGCCTTGTCCCATCCGAGCCGGCGGCGTTTGCCAGCGGAACGCGATCTCTTATCATCATGAGCATGGTCCAACTTCTCCAGACGAACGCGCAGGCAGCGCCGGCCAAACCAAGGCCGCGCGTGCGCCTCTTGCCCTATCTGCTGAGCCTGCCGGCGCTGCTCGTCTGCGTGGCGATCCTGGTTCCGTTCGTGACCGCGGCGGTCTATTCGCTGCAGCGCTACCGGCTGAACCTGCCTTATCTGCGCGGGTTCATCGGTGCCGGCAACTACATCGAGTTCCTGTCCGATCCGGCGTTCTGGAATACGTTCCGGATCTCGATCACCTATACCGCGGTGACGGTCGTGCTCGAGCTGCTGCTCGGCCTCGGCATCGCGCTGCTGCTGCGCCGGCCGAGCCGCTTCCACAATGCGGTGTCGATCATGCTGCTGCTGCCGCTGATGACGGCGCCGGCGATCGCCGCGCTGATGTGGAAGCTGATGACCAATCCAAGCTTCGGCATCCTGTCCTATCTGGTCGGCCTGTTCGGCGTCACCGATTTCAAATGGGCCTCCGATCCGTCGAGCGCGCTGTTCACGGTCGTGCTGGTCGACGTCTGGGTCTACACGCCCTTCATCATGATCCTGCTGCTGGCGGGTTTGCGCTCGCTGCCGCGGCAGCCGTTCGAGGCCGCGGCGCTCGACGGCGTGCCGGCGAGCTTTGTCTTCTTCCGGATCACGCTGCCGATGCTGGCGCCCTATATCATCACGGCGTCGCTGTTCCGCCTGCTCGATTCGATCCAGCAGTTCGACATCATCTACGCGATGACGCAGGGCGGGCCGGGTGACCGGCTGATGGTATTCCAGGTGCAGGCCTATCTGGAATTCTTCCAGTACACCAATGTCGGCAGGTCGGCGGCACTGTTGATGATCCTCTGGTTGATCACCAACATCCTGTCGAACATCTTCATCAAGAACTGGCTGCGGCTGCGCGCGCGTGCGCACGGCCACGCGTGAGGGGGAGCGGCGCGATGGAACATTCCAGCCTTGCCGGTCGCATCTTCCGCGGCGCGGCGCTCACGCTGATCCTGATCTTCTTCATGTTTCCGATCGTCTGGATCTTCCTGATGTCGTTCCAGACCAACGAGCAGATCTTAAGGATTCCGCCGCGGGTCCTGTTCGAGCCGACGCTTGCGAATTACGAGGCGCTGATCTCCGGCCAGCTGCGCACCGCGGCCGGCAATCTGCAGATCTCCTTCATGCGCAATCTGTTCAACAGCGTCGTGCTGTCGAGCGCGGCGGTGCTGCTGGCGCTGCTGCTCGGCGTGCCGGCGGCCTACGCCTTCGCGCGGTTCAAATTCCGCCTCGGCGAGAGCATTGCCTTCACGCTGCTGTCGTTCCGCTTCGCGCCGCCGCTGCTCGTGCTGCTGCCGCTGTCGCTGTACTATCAGGAGCTCGGCCTCAACGACACTTACTTTGGTATCGTCTGGGTCTATCAGCTGATCGCGCTGCCGTTGATCCTGTGGATCGTGCGCGGTTATTTCGAGGATATCAGCCCCGATATCGAGCATGCCTACCGGCTCGCCGGCCATTCCTGGCGCGAGGCCTTTACCCGGATCGCCGTGCCGCTGGCAGGGCCGGGCATCGCCGCGGCCGGACTGCTGTCGTTCATCTTCTGCTGGAATAATTTCGTCTTCGCGCTGATCCTGGCCTCCGCCGACAAGCAGCCGGTGACGGTCGGCGCGCTCGCCTTCGTCACCGCATCGGGAATCCAGTACGGCCAGATCGCGGCGGCGATCGTGCTGTCGGTGACGCCGACGCTGTTGCTCGCGCTCTATGCGCAGCGCTATCTGGTCGAGGGTCTGTCGCTCGGCGCGGTGAAAGGCTGACCCGATGGCGCGTCTCGAGATCAATTCGGTGAGCAAGGCGTTCGGTGCGGCGCGGCCCGCTGACGGATTGTCGCTCGCGGTCGAGCCCGGCGAGATCGTCGCCGTGTTCGGCCCCTCCGGCAGCGGCAAGACGGTGCTGCTGCGCATGATCGCGGGCATGTTCGAACCTGACGACGGTGACATCCTGGTCGGCGGCCGCTCGGTCGTCGGCGCGCCGCCCGAGCGGCGCGGCATCGGCATGGCGTTCCAGAATTTTGCCTTGTTCCCGCACATGACCGCCCGCGACAATATCGCAAGCGGCCTGCGTGCCAGCGGCAACGAGGTTGCGAGCCGCGTTGCCGCGATCAGCAAGCTGCTCAAGATCGAGCATGTGCTTGGCCACGCGCCGCGCGAATTGTCGAACGGGCAGAAGCAGCGGACCGCGCTGGCGCGGGCGCTGATCGGCAATCCGGACGTGCTGCTGCTCGATGATCCCCTGCGCAATGTCGACGCCAAGCTGCGCTACGAGATGCGGCTCGAGCTGCCGAACCTGCTGCGGCGTGGCACCGCCGCCGTGCTCTACGTGACCCAGGACTACCGCGAGGCGATGGCGATTGCCGACCGCATCGCGGTCTTGATCGACGGCCGTCTCGCGCAGGTCGCGACACCAGCCGATATCTACGCCCAGCCCGCGTCGGTTGCGATCGCGCGGCTGTTCGGCGATCCGACCGTCAACCTCGCCGAGGTTTCGCCGGTCGCGGAGCACGGCATGCTGTCGGCCGAGGTTGCCGGCGCCAGGATGCGGCTCGGTGCGGCCGATGGCGCAGCGTCGCTCGGTTCATGCTGGCTTGGCGTCCGGCCGGAGGATCTCGCGGTCTCATCCGCGTCCAGCGACGGCGCCATCCCGGCGCGTATCCTTGCGATCACGCCGATGCACGAGAAGGCGGTGCTGCTGCTCCGTCTCGCCGACGGAACGGAATGGCTGGCGGCACTGCCGTCGGATGCGCCACAGGGCGCGGCCGACGATAGCGTCTTCGTCCGCTTCGCGAGCGATGCTGCGATGCTGTTCGATCGCGCGACCGGGCTGCGGATTGGGGCCTCGCCCCGGCTCAAGGCGGCATAGGAGCGGATAGTCATGGACATGCTCGAGCTTCGAGGCATCGACAAGGTCTACCGCAGCCGCGGCAAGCCGCCGGTGCACGCGGTGCGCGCGCTCGACATGGCGGTCGAGAAGGGCGAGATCGTCGCGCTGCTGGGATCGTCGGGCTGCGGCAAGACCTCGACCTTGCGGATGATCGCGGGGTTCGAGGACGTCTCGGCCGGATCGATCGCGCTGGGCGGACGGCGGATCCACGAGCTGCCGCCGGCGCGCCGCAAGGTCGCGATGGCCTTCGAGGGCTACTCGCTCTATCCGCCGCTGACGGTCCGCGAAAACATCGCCTTCGCGCTGAAATCCGCCCAGCTGTCACGAGCTGAGGTGACGCGGCGTGTCGACGAGATCGCCCGCCTGGTCGAGGTCGAGGACATCCTCGACAGCTATCCGCGCGCGATCTCCGGCGGCCAGCAGCAACGCGTGTCGCTGGCGCGGGCGCTGGTGCGCGATGCCGATCTCTATCTGCTCGACGAGCCGATGGGGCAACTCGAGCCGCAGTTGCGCGCGGTGCTGCGCGGCCGGATCAAGAGTCTGCTCGCCGAGCGCGGCATGACCGCGATCTTCGTCACCCACGACCAGACCGAAGCCAGCGCGCTGGCCGATCGCATCGCGGTGATGGAAGGCGGCGTGCTGCAGCAGTTCGCCAGCGAGAAGGAGCTGAAGGGCCGGCCCGCCAATCTGTTCGTCGCGAGCTTCATCGGCGAGCCGCCGATGAACCTGCTCGACGCCGACGTGGCGCGATCGGATGGCGGCTTCCGCCTGTCGGTTGGGACCGACATGGCTTTCGATATCGGCGGTGCCGGGCTCGACAGCGAGGCGGCGAAGGCGCTCGGCAGGACACCGCAGGTGCGGATCGGCATTCGTCCGCAGAAGATCGCGGTCGGGACCGGCGACGTCAGGGTTAAGGTCGTCTCCAATCAGTGGCTCGGCGATCAGTCGCATGTCGCCGGCGATTGCGGCGGCCGCATGCTGATCGCGGTGACCCCAGGCCGCGTCGCCGCACGGCCGGGCGACACCGTCCCGTTCGCGCTGGAGCCGCGTCACCTGCACATCTTTGGCAGCGACGGAACCTGCATTCGCCATGCGGAGGTGTCCTGACCATGGCCGCTTCCGCAAGCCGCGACGTCATCATCGGTATCGATGCCGGCACCTCGCTGATCAAGGCGGTGGCGTTCACGCTGGCCGGCGAGCAGCTCGCCGATGTCTCGCGGCCGAATGCGTATAGCAGCCTGGCCGGCGGCCATGTCGAGCAGGATATGGCGCGGACCTGGACCGATACGGTCGCAGTCATTCGCGCGGTCGCGAAGTCGGTGCCTGATTTGTCCGCGCGGATCGCGGCGATCGCGGTGACCGGGCAGGGCGACGGCACCTGGCTGATCGACGACGACGGCCGGCCGGTTGCGCCGGCGCTGCTGTGGCTGGACTCGCGCGCCGGGCGGCTGGTCGAGGAGATCCGCTCAAGCGAGCGCAACGCGCCGCTCTACCGCCGCACCGGCTCCGGGCTCAATGCTTGCCAGCAGGGGCCGCAACTGGCGTGGCTGCAGGCGCACAGACCCGAGACGATCGCCAGGGCGACGACGGCGTTCCATTGCAAGGACTGGCTCTATTTCCTGCTCACCGGCGAGCGCGCAACCGATCCGTCGGAAGCCACGTTTTCCTGCGGCGATTTCCGCAAGCGAGGTTTCGATGCGGAGACCGCACGGTTGATCGGTATCGACGACCTGGCGCGCCTGTTCCCGCCAGTCGTTGACGGTGCGGTCATGACGCATCCGCTCACCACGGCGGCGGCCATCGAGACCGGCCTGCCGGAAGGCGTGCCGGTCTGCCTCGGCTATGTCGACGTGATCTGCAACGCGCTCGGGGCCGGGCTCTACGATCCGTCACCCGATGTCGGCTGCACCATCATCGGCTCGACCGGCATGCATATGCGGCTGGTGTCGAGCGCCGACGCGGTGACGCTGAACCGCGAGGCAACCGGCTACACCATGCCGTTCCCGGTACCGGGTCACTATGCCCAGATGCAGTCCAACATGGCGGCGACGCTGAACATCGACTGGATGCTCGATCTCGCCTGCGACTTGCTGGCGGCGGAAGGCGTGACGCGCACCCGCGCTGAGCTGATCCGCCGGCTCGACGATCAGGTGCTGCGGGCCAAGCCCGGCGAGGTGCTGTTCCATCCGTTTATTTCAGATGCGGGTGAACGTGGCCCATTCGTCGCGCATGAGGCCAGCGCGCAATTCTTCGGCCTGCGCTCGCGCCATCGCTACGGCGATTTGATGCGCGGCGTGATGGAAGGCCTGGCCTTTGCCGCGCGGGATTGCTACGCCGCGATGGGCACGCTGCCGCGCGATGTCCGGATCACCGGCGGTGCCGCGAAAAGCCGCGCGCTCGGCGCCATCCTCGGGGCCGCGCTGGATTGTGACGTCCGGATCTGCAGCCGCGCCGAGGCCGGCGCCGCAGGTGCGGCGATGATCGCCGCGGTCGCGATCGATGCCCATCCCGACATGCGCGCCTGTGCGGAACAGTGGGTCACACCGCATCTGAGCGCGCCGCAATCGCCTGACGCCGCGCTGGCGAAGCGCTACGCCAGCATCTTTCCGACCTATCTCGATGCAAGGCTGGCGTCGCGGCCGGTCTGGAAGCGACTCGCCGCGCTGCGCGCCGGAGGCGACCATGTCTAAGTCCATCGCCATTATCGGTGACCGCTTCATGCTGCCGTCGATGTTCGCCGAACATATCCGGACCGCCTGCGGCAATGGCGTCGATATCCGTTCCCTGGAGCAGCCCTGGCCGGACGAGCCGATGGAGCACGGCTATGCCGGCTCGAAGCTCGATGGCCTGAAGGAATTCATGGGGCAGCCGGACGAGATCATCGACTTCATCGGCGATGCGGAACTGCTGGTCACGCATCTGGCGCCGATCTCGCGGTCGATGCTGGAGCGGCTGCCGAAGCTGAAGTTCATCGCGGTGTCGCGGGGCGGCCCGGTCAATATCGACATGCAGGCGGCGCGCGACCATAACGTGCTGGTGGTCAACACGCCCGGCCGCAATGCGAGCGCGGTGGCGGAGTTCACCATCGGCGCCATTCTTGCCGAGACGCGCCTGATCCGCAGCGGCCATGAAGCGCTGCGTGGCGGCGAATGGCGCGGCGATCTCTATCGCGCCGATCGCACCGGGCGCGAGCTCGGCGAGATGACGGTGGGCATCGTCGGCTATGGCGCGATCGGCAGCCGTGTGGTCAAGTTGCTGAAGGCCTTCGGTTGCAGGATCCTGGTCGCGGATCCCTATGTCCAGCTCAGCGCCCAGGACCGCAATGACGGCGTCGAGCATGTCGCGCTCGGTGAATTGCTCGGCCGCGCCGACGTCATCACGCTTCACGCGCGGGTGACGCCCGAGACCACCCGCTTCATCGGGCGCGACGCGCTGGCGCGGATCAAGCCGGGCGCGTTCCTGATCAACACCGCGCGGGGCCCGCTGGTCGATTACGAGGCGCTGCATGATGCGCTGGCATCGGGCCATCTCGGCGGCGCCATGCTCGACACCTTCGCGGTCGAGCCGGTCCCTGCGGACTGGCCGCTCCTGCGACTTCCCAATGTCACGCTGACGCCGCACATCGCCGGCGCCTCCGTGCGCACCGTCACCGTGGCCGCCGAGCAGGCGGCCGAAGAGGTTCGCCGCTTCCTGGCCGGCGAGCCGCCACGCAATCCGTGCTGAAGAGCAAGCCGTGCTGAAGAGAAAGGCAGTCCGAATGACCCGTGAGGAACGACAATTGCGCGAGGCCATCATCGCCAAGTGCCGATGGATGAATGCGTCGGGTCTCAACCAGGGGACATCAGGCAACATCTCCGCCCGCTACAAGGACCGGATGCTGATCACGCCGTCGGCGACGCCCTATGATTCGATGAAGCCGGAGATGATCGCGTCGATGCCGCTCGAGGGCGACTACGGCACGTGGGAAGGGCCGCTGCAGCCGTCGACCGAATGGCGCTTCCATCTCGACATCACGCGCGCCCGACCCGATGTCGGCGCCATCGTCCATACCCACTCGACCTATGCGACCGTGCTCGCGATCGCCCGCAAGCCGATCCCGGCCTGCCATTACATGATGGCGGCATTCGGTGGCACCGACATCCGCTGCGCCGGCTACGCGCGCTACGGCACCAAGGAATTGTCCGACCACGCGATCGCGGCGCTGGAGGGCCGCAACGGCTGCCTGCTCGCCAACCACGGCATGATCGCGCTCGGCGCCAATCTCGACAAGGCGATGTGGCTCGCGGTCGAGCTCGAGACCATCGCGCGGCAATACTACCTCTCGCTCGCGCTCGACTCGCGGATCATCCTGTCCGACGAGGAGATCGCCGACACCGCGATGGGGTTCTCCACCTATGGCCTGCAGGCGCCGAAGCCGAACAAGGCCCGCGCGACGGCCAAGGCGGCGCCGCGCCGCGCCGAGAAACGGCGTAGCAGCAAACGATGATGGGTACTGCGCCGGTCGCAGGCAGGGATCATGGACTGGTCGATATCGCGGTTATCGGTGGCGGCATCAACGGCGCCGGCATCGCTCGCGACGCGGCAGGCCGTGGACTGAAGGTCCTGCTCTGCGAGAAGGATGATTTCGCCGAGGGCACCTCGTCGCGTTCGGGCAAGCTGATCCATGGCGGGCTGCGTTATCTCGAATATTACGAATTCCGCCTGGTGCGCGAGGCGCTGATCGAGCGCGAAGTCTTGCTTGCGTCCGCGCCGCACATCATCTGGCCGATGCGCTTCGTGCTGCCGCATTCGCCGGAGCAGCGGCCGGCCTGGCTGGTCCGCACCGGACTGTTGCTCTACGACCATCTCGGCGGCCGCAAGCAGCTGCCGGCGAGCCGCAGCCTGGATCTGTCGCAGGCCCCGGAGGGCGCGCCGCTGCATCAGGAGTTCCGGCGAGGTTTTGAATATTCAGACTGCTGGGTCGATGACAGCAGGCTGGTGATCCTCAACCTGATCGATGCCGCGCAGAACGGTGCCTGCATCCTGCCGCGGACGCGGGCGGTGCGTGCGCGCCGGGACGGCGAGACCTGGCTGCTCGAGATGCAGGGCGATGACGGCACCGCGCAGGTCGTGCGGGCGCGCGCGCTGGTCAACGCCGCCGGGCCATGGGTGCAGGATGTCATCCAGGGCGTGACCGGGCTGAACTCCGCCCAGAGCGTGCGGCTGGTGAAGGGCAGCCACATCGTGGTCCCGAAATTCTGGGACGGGCCGCAGGCCTATCTGCTGCAAAATACCGATCGCCGGGTGATCTTCGTCAATCCCTATGAGGACGATCTCGCATTGATCGGCACGACAGATATTCCCTATCAGGGCCGCGCCGAGGACGTCGTGATCGGCGAGGACGAGACCGACTACCTGCTGCAGGTGCTGCGACGCTATTTCCGGACGCCGCCGCAGCCGAACGAGATCGTGCATGCCTTCTCCGGCGTGCGGCCGCTCTATGACGACAATGCCGACAATCCGTCGGCCGTGACGCGCGACTATGTGTTCGAGGTTCACGGCGCGGAGGGCGCGCCGCCGCTGCTCTCGATCTTCGGCGGCAAGATCACGACCTACCGCCGGCTCGCCGAGCAGGCGATGCAGCGCCTCGCACCGTGGCTTCCAAGACTGTCGCCGGCCTGGACCGCGCAACGGCCGCTGCCGGGCGGTGACATCGGCGGCAGCTTTGACGAGTTCTCGAAGGGGCTTGTGCGCGACTATCCCGATCTGCCGCAAAGGCTGATCCATCACTATGCGCGTCTCTACGGGACGCGCGCGCGCGAACTGCTCGGCTCGGCGCGCATCCTGGCCGATCTGGGCCGGCATTTCGGCGGCGATTTCTATGACCGCGAGGTGGCGTATCTTCGTGAGAAAGAGTGGGCCAAGAAGCCTGCCGATTTCCTGGATCGGCGCACCAAGCACGGCTTGCATTTGACGCCGGCGGAGCGGCTGGCGTTTGAGAGCTATATCTAGAACGCCATCTGCATCGAGATGCGACCGCAGGCTCTTCTAATCGAGCCGGTCGATCCATTGGTGGGCCCGGCAGGACTCGAACCTGCAACCAGACTGTAATGAGCGGCTGTTAGCCTGACCTGGGATAGGACAGGTCTCCTGCACCGTCGTCCGCTCTCGGCCCCGCGAAGACGATTGAAGATGAGATACGACCTGTCTGAAGTGAAAGGGCCAAAAGGCACTTTTGCGCGCGAAGTGCACCTCAATTCGTTTGTCACCCTGTAACTCATTGAAATTACAGAAAAATGCAACCTCTCTCCGAACGCGCCATAAACCCACAAGTCGCGTCGTCCTGCGCCGAATTATAGGGCCTTTACTCGGCCGGGAGATTTCGAGCGCGTCGACTGACGACATTTTTGGAGCTTCAAATCATATCCCACCGCGGCTGTCGTCTGCTCGTTGAGGAGCGCCTGATTCCGGGGGCGGAAAAGAAAAAGAATTGGTGGCGACGTGATGCATGCGATGATTCCGGTAGCGCTTGAAGGAGGCTCGATGGTCGCGGCATCCCCGTTCACTCCATCTCGCGCTCGCCGAGTCTTTCGTTCGACTTGACGGGCGCAATGGTTTCATCCGGAATAGCCGCTGCCGGTATTGGCTTACACAACACTTTGGCGAAACCAAATGATGATCAGCGCAGACGTGTCCAGCATACTGGATCGCATTCTCGATGCGGCAACCGACAACCTCAGGTTCGCGAAGATTCTGATTCAGATCGGTCTCGATCCCAATGACGTGACTTGGAACGCCATCTTCAGCCGCCTGCTGGAAATCTTTCTGCACAACATCACCCTGGCAAACATGTTCGCTTTGGTCGGTGCGACCTTCTTTGTCGCCACCCTTCTGACGCAGACCATGGTCCCGCTCCGGGTCGCCAACATGATCGGTTGCGTATTCTTTGCCATCTTCGGTGCGCTCACCGGAGCCATCACAACGTTTCTGCTTTATCTCCTGATGGTTCCCATCAACGCCTACCGCCTTCATCAAATGCTCGCTCTGGTGAAGAAGGCGCGCACGGCAACGCAGGGCGACATGTCGATGGAGTGGCTCAAGCCGTTCATGACCCAGCGCAAGTATCGCAAGGGCGAAATCTTGATGAAGAAAGGTGACGCGGCCAACGAAATGCTGCTGACAGTTACCGGCAGATTCCGAGTCATTGAAATCAACGTCGATGTTCCGCCGGGCCGCCTGATGGGTGAACTCGGTTTCCTCACGCCTGACAACCGCCGGACCGCGACCATCGAATGTATCGAGGACGGGCACGTTCTAACCATCACTTATGAAAAGCTGCTCGAGATCTACTTCCAGAACCCGCAGTTCGGCTATTATTTCCTTGTCTTGACGAGCCAGCGCCTCCTGGAAAATCTCGCGCGGGCCGAAGCCATCATCGCGCAGAACAAGATCGCGGTGCAGGCCGCCTCCGCGAGCTGACGGCGGAGGAGTACGAGGAGTGGCAAGCGGCAGGCGTTCCGCGCGGTCAGGTCAAAAAGCGGTCTATGACGGCAAAACCGGATGGCGGATCTTCCAGTACTGTCGCATCGACTCATCCTGCGAGTCGGTCCGACGCCCTCGCGAACGAACGAAAAGTACACGTATCTGGTGCGGTCGTCGCGCGACGGGCAACGAGGACCCAGTACGACACTGATATTCTTGGTGGGCCCGGCAGGACTCGAACCTGCAACCAGACCGTTATGAGCGGCCGGCTCTAACCATTGAGCTACAGGCCCCGCCGCCTTGCGGGCCGCTGGGGGCGGCCGGCAACGGTGCGGGCTCCGTTTACAGGCTGCGTCGGGTTTCGGCAATGCCGCCCCCGATCCGCCCATGACGGCTATTCGCGCCTCAGTCCACCGAGACGCCGGCGAACTCCACCACCTTGCGCCATTTCTCGGTCTCGTCGGCCACCAGTTTGCCGAATTCGGCCGGGGTCATCGGCTTCGGGATGCCGCCGACCTCGGCGAGGCGCGCCACCAGCTTGGGGTCCTTCAGGGCCTCGCCGACCGCCTTGTTCAGCGCATCGACGATCTCCGGCGGCGTGCCCTTCGGCACGGAGATGCCGTAAAAGCCGACCGCCTCGAAGCCCGGCACCGTCTCGGCGATCGCGGGCACATCGGGCACGCCGGGCCAGCGCTGCGGCGAGGTCACGCCGAGCGCGCGGACGCTGCCGCCACGCGACTGCTCCAGCGCCGACGGCAGATTGTCGAAGATCAGCTGCACCTTGTTGGAGATGATGTCGGGGAAGGCGATCGCCGATCCCCGATACGGCACGTGCTGCATGTCGCACTTGGTCATCGCCTTGAACAGCTCGGCCGACATGTGCACCGAGGTGCCGTAGCCGGACGAGGCATAGGCGATCTTGCCCGGATTGGCCTTGCAATAGTCGATGAACTCCTGAACCGTCTTTACCGGCATCGCATTCGAGACCACCAGCATGTTGGTGAGCTGCATGATGCTGGCGACCGGTGTGGTGTCGCGGAGGAAGTCGTAGGGCAGCTTCTTGTAGAGCGAGGTCGAGATCGCGTTGTTGGGCGCGACGAACAGCAGCGTGTAACCGTCTGCCGGCGAGTTGATCGCGGCGGCGGCTGCGATGTTGCCGCCGGAGCCGGTGCGGTTCTCGACCACGAATTGCTGGCCGAAATGATCCGACAGCCACTGGCCCATGATGCGGGCGACGATATCGACCGGGCCGCCGGCGGCAAACCCGATGATCCAGCGCACCGGACGGTTCGGATAGTCGGAGGCGGACGAGGGGGCCACCGAGGCAATGCAACAAATCAAACCAAGCAAGGCAGCACGTGCGAACCGGAACATCGTCTCTCCCGTCATTTTCTTGTGACTGTTGCCGTCATGGTTTCACAAAACGCTGCCTTTGCCTACGACCCCGCCCGTGCGACGATAGTTGGACTCGTGTGCAATGCTTGAGGCTCGGGATGAAATTCGCTGTTATGATTTGCGCCGGCGCGCTGCTGCTCGCGAGCGGCGCGGCGGCGCAAGAGGGGGGCAAGACCATTTCCAAAACCACGATCAGTTTCGCCACGGCGACGCCGGGTGGCGGCTTTCCGCTCTATGGCAATGCGCTTGCCGAGGTGATGAACGCAGCCGATGCGACGCTGTCGATCGAGCCGCGCAACACCAAGGGCTCCAATGAGAACATTCCGCTGCTCGAGGCCGGCAGCGTCGACATCGCAACCGTTGCGGGCGAGCCGTCCTACGAGGCCTTCATGGGCATCGGCCGGCCGAAGGCGACCAAGCTGAAGATCCTCACCGCGATGTATTCGAGCCCCGGCGTGTTCGTGGTCCGCGCCGACAGTCGCTACAAGACGATCCAGGATCTGGTCGGCCAGCCCGTCGCGTTCGGCGCCAAGGGCTCCGGCCTGCCGATCCTGTCGCGCTATATCCTCGACGGCATCGGGCTGAAGCAGGACGAGGACTTCAAGTCGATCTATCTCGATCGCGCCGGCGACGGACCCGCGATGGTCGAGGACGGCCGCGCGGCGGCGCTGTGGGGCGCCGGCATCGGCTGGCCCGGTTTCAGCAAGATGGCCGAGAGCGCGACCGGCGCGCGCTTCATCGCACCGACCGCGGACGAGATCGCCCGCATCCGCGCCAAGCACAGCTTCCTGAAGCCGCTGACGATCGCGGCCGGCAGCTATCCGAAGCAGACGGAAGCAATCTCTTCGGTCGGCTCCTGGAGCTACATCCTGGTGCGCGAGAGCCTGCCCGACGATGTCGCCTACCGGCTGGCGAAGACGTTGCACGGTGTCGAGGCTGATTTTTGCAAGAAGCTCGCCCAGGCCTGCGAGACCACGGCGGCGAACACCGTCGCCGCGGCGCCTGACATCAATCTGATCCACCCCGGCGTGCTCAGATATTTCCGCGAGATCGGGGTGGTGAAGTGATCTCTGCATGGACGCGTCGTTGCGTCTATGCAGAGGTCATTCCGGGGCGCGCGAAGCGCGAACCCGGAATCTCGAGATTCCGGGTTCGATGCTGACGCATCGCCCCGGAATGACTGCTGGCAGTTATTTCTTCACCATCGAACACGCCGGGTCCGGCGGACCGAATGCGTCCTCGCCTGAGATCTTGGCCAGGATCTTGTAATAGTCCCACGGATATTTCGACTCGGCCGGGGTCTTGACCTGCACCAGCCAGAGATCGTGCACCATCAGATTGTCCTCGCGCAGCTTGCCGTTGCGGGCGAAGAAATCCTCGACCGGCTTCTCGCGCATCTTGGCAGCGACCTTGAGCGGATCGTCGGTGCCGCTGTCCTTGATCGCGTTCAGATAGGCGGTCACCGAGGAGTAGACGCCGGCCTGCCACATCGTCGGCATCCGGTTCATCTTGGCGAAATAGCGCTTCGACCATTCCCTGGTCTTGTCGTCCATGTCCCAGTAGAACGAGGTGGTCAGCAGCAGGCCTTGCGCGGCCGACAGTCCGATCGAGTGGACGTCGGTGATCAAGGCCAGCAGCGCGGCCATCTGCTGCCCGCCGGCAAACACGCCGAACTCGGCGGCGGTCTTGATCTCGTTGGTGTTGTTCGGCGGTCCGCCGGCAATGCCGATGATCTTGGCCTTCGAGGCCTGCGCCTGCAGGATGAAGGATGACAGATCGGGCGTCGCAAACGGCGGCCGCACCGCGCCGAGCACCTTGCCGCCGTTCTTGGTCACGATCGCGGAGGCATCCTTCTCCAGCGAATGGCCGAACGCATAATCGTCGGTGATGAAGAACCAGCTGTCGCCGCCGCGCTTCACCACCTCCTGCGCGGTGCCGACCGCGAGCGCACGGGTGTCGAACACCCACTGCATCGCATAGGGCGAGCAGAACTTGCCATGGAAATCGGTCGCGCCGGTCGAGTGCGTGATGAACAGCTTCTTCTTCTCGTTGGCGATGTTCTGCACCGCGAGGCCGACCGCCGAGACCGGCACGTCGACGATGAGGTCGACCTGATCGACGTCATACCAGCGCCGCGCGATGGTCGCGCCGATATCAGGCTTGAGCTGGTGATCGCCGACGATCACCGAGATGGGCTTGCCGAGCACCTTGCCGCCGAAATCGTCGACCGCCATCTGCGCGGCGGTGACCGAGCCCTGTCCGGTCGGCGTCGACGCCGGGCCGTTCATGTCGGTCAGCACGCCGATCTTGACGATGTCGTCGGATACCTGGGCCGATGCGGCCGAGGAGGCCAGCAGCGCGGCTGCGAGCGTCCCGAACACGGCTAGTCTGGTGGCGATCATTCTGTCTCCCTCCTGAACTGGCGCATTGGCCATTATGGTTGTCCCGGGCCTCTGGAACCCGGTTATATTGGTTTCTTTTGCAACTATATTGGGGGCTCCGTCAACGCGCCATCGGTCTAATGGAGGTCTCCCGGACCGGTGCGAGGCAGTTTCTTTCGGGGCCGATTCAGTCCATAGCGGGCCATGGTCACTGCCCAGCGCCTTCCGGCTTCGCTCACCCCGCTCGATGCGGCGCTGGCCGCCGTGCTCTTCGACCTTGCGCCGGTCCAGCCGATCGAGCTGCCGCCGGCCGAGGCCTTGCGATGCATTGCCGCCGAGATGCCGGCCATGCGCGCCTATCCGCCGCATGATGTCGCGGTCGGCGACGGCTGGGCGATGCGCGCCAATGACCTGGTCGGTGCATCCTCCTATGCTCCGCTGCTGCTCGCCGCGCACCCGGTCTGGGTCGAGGCCGGTGCGGCGATGCCCGACGGCACCGACTGCGTGGTCGACGCCGATGCCGTCGATAGCTCCGGTCCGCTTCCGCAGGTACTCGCCGAAGCCATCCCGGGGCAGGGCGTCCGGCGTGCCGGCAGCGACATTGTCATCGGGCCCGCCGTGACGCCGACAGGCGAGCCGCTGCTGCCGCGTCATCTCCTGCTCGCGCGCGCGGCCGGAGTGGCGCGCTTCCGCGTCCGGCGGCCCCGGCTTCGCATCGTCAACATCTCCAACGGTGAGCTGACCGCGCAGCTGATCGCTGACACTGCGCGGTTCGCGGGCGCTGCAATCGTCTGCGCCGAGACGGCGCCGGATGTGACCGCGATTGCCAACGCGCTCGCGGCAGATGATTGCGACCTGATCATCACGATCGGCGGCACCGGCGTTGGGCATACGGATGCGACGGTCAACGCCCTGGCGGCGCGCGGCACGCTGATCGCGCATGGCATTGCCCTGCAGCCAGGGCGCACCGCCGCGGTCGGTCGGATCGATGCAACGCCGGTCGTCGCTCTGCCGGGCGCGCCGGATCAGGCTTTCGCGGCCTGGTGGGCGATTGCGCTTCCTCTGCTCGACCGCCTGTCGGGCCGGCGCCCGCGCCAGACGCTGGCGCTGCCGCTGGAACGCAAGATCGCCTCCGGCGTCGGGATAGCTGAGGTCGTGCTGCTGACGCGTCAGCAGGGGAGCTGGGCCACGCTTGCGATCGCCGACCTGTCGCTCGACGCCATCGCGCGCGCTGAAGGCCTGCTGATCGTGCCCGGCGGCGCGGAGGGCTTCGCTGCGGGCACGGTGGTCGATGCCTATATGTTGCGGGAGTGAGTTCCCGAGATGACCCAACCATTCACGCCGAAACCGAATCCCTCCGTCGAGCAGGACCAGTTCCTGACCATCCTGTCGCGCGAGGAGGCGATTGCGCGCTTTGAGGCGGCGCTGTTCCCGCGTCAATTGCCGTCGGAGACGCGGCGGCTCGCCGATGCGCTCGGCCGTGCGCTGGCGGAAGACGTGATGGCGCCGATCGACGTGCCGCCGTTCGATCGCTCCAATGTCGACGGCTTTGCGGTGCGCTCGGCCGATCTTGCGCGCGCAGGCGAGGGCGCGCCGGTGCAGCTCAAATTGAATGACGAGACCATCGCCTGCGGCACCGCGCCGAGCCTGGCTGTGGTTCCGGGCACTGCGACCGCGATTGCGACCGGCGGCCCGGTGCCGCGCGGCGCCGACGCGATCGTGATGGTCGAGCACACCCAACCCGCCGGCCAAGGAGGCAGCAACGACGCCATCGAGGTCCGGCGTGCGGCATCGCCGGGACAGTTCGTGTCCTATGCCGGCTCCGACATCGCGCGCGGCGAGGCACTGCTGCGCGCGGGAACGATCATCGGCTCGCGCGAGATCGGCATGCTCGCGGCCTGTGGCGTCGCCGAAGTCTCGGTGGTACGCCGCCCGCGCGTTGCGATCCTCTCGACCGGCGACGAATTGGTGCAGCCGGGCGAGGTGCTGCGGCCGGCCGCGATCTACGACACCAATGGTGCGATCGTTACCGCGGCGATTGCCGAGAACGGCGGTGACGCGTCGTTCCTCGGCGCGATCGCCGACAATGAGGCGATGCTGGAAGCCGCGATGCGCAAGGCGCTGGCGGACAGCGACATGCTGGTGCTGTCGGGCGGGACCTCCAAGGGCGCGGGCGACGTCTCGCACCGGATCATCGGACGGCTCGGCAAGCCCGGCATCATTGCGCATGGCGTGGCGCTCAAACCCGGCAAGCCGCTGTGCCTTGCGGTCTGCGACGGCAAGCCGGTGGTGATCCTGCCGGGCTTTCCGACCTCCGCGATGTTCACCTTCCACGACATGATCGTGCCGGTGCTGCGGCGGTTGGCCGGCCTGCCGCCGCGCTCCGATGCCAAGGTCGCTGCGAGGGTGCCGGTGCGCATCGCCTCCGAGCTCGGGCGCACCGAGTTCGTGATGGTGTCGCTGGTCGAAGGCACTGATGGCCTGATCGCCTATCCCGGCGGCAAGGGCTCGGGCGCGATCACGTCGTTTGCGCAGGCCGACGGTTTCCTGAAGATCGAGGCGCTGGCCGACCAGTTGCCGGCCGGCAGCGAGGCCGAGGTGACGCTGTTCACGCCGCACGTGCGGGTGCCCGATCTCGTCATTATCGGCAGCCATTGCACCGGGCTCGATCTCGTCACCGCGCCGCTGGCGCATGCCGGCCTCGTGGTGCGTTCGATCGCGGTCGGCAGTCTCGGCGGGCTCGCGGCCGCCAAGCGCGGCGAATGCGATCTTGCCCCGATCCATCTGTTCGACGACAAGACCGGGACCTACAACACGCCGTATCTGGACGATGGGCTCGAGCTGGTGCCGGGCTGGCGGCGCATGCAGGGCATCGTGTTTCGCCGGGACGACACGCGCTTTGCCGGCTTGAGCGCAGGGGAGGCGGTGCGCGCCGCGCTCGCCGATCCCGCCTGCATCATGGTCAACCGCAACCAGGGCGCCGGCACCCGTATCCTGATCGATCGCTTGCTGGCCGGCAGCCGGCCCGACGGCTACTGGAATCAGCCGCGCTCGCACAACGCCGTTGCGGCCGCAGTGGCGCAGCATCGCGCCGACTGGGGCATGACCATCGCGCCGGTTGCACACGCGTCCGGGCTCGGTTTCATTCCGCTCGCCGAAGAGCATTACGACTTCGCGCTGGTCACGGCGCGCAAGCAACGGCCCGCGGTGCAGGCCTTTCTCGACGCGCTGGCATCGGAGGAGGGCCGCGCTGCGCTGACGGCGGCGGGGTTTAGGCCGGCGTAGTGCTCCGCATCCACCGCTGTCGTCCCTGCGAAAGCAGGGACCCATACTCCGCGGCGGCTGTTGTCGAAGAGACTCGTCGTTCCGGCATCGCTCACCAATCACCATTCGTGGTTATGGGTCCCTGCTTTCGCAGGGACGACGATGAGGATGGTCCTCGACTCAAGGTGTCAAACAACGCGCTGTCATCACCCGCGCATGCGGGTGATCCAGTATTCCAGAGACGGCGGTGCTTGAGCCGATAGGCCGCGGCGTACTGGA
>NZ_JASGSR010000092.1:0-32774 GCF_040446015.1 Bradyrhizobium sp. INPA03-11B | reverse complement strand
CCACCATCCTTCGCTCGCGAAGCGAGAGAAGGATGCCACGCCGAAGCCCAACGGGCGGAGCCGGGCCGTTGGCCGCGAGCTTCGGCTCGGCAAGCCACGCTTCACATCACCATGCGACGGGCTTCGCGTGGCGCAGCCACGCCGGAGACCGCCAGCGAAGCGTGTCCGGCGTAGCTTGAACGAAGTGAAAGCGAAGACGGACGACGGCCGAAGCCCAACGGGCGTAGGCGGCCTTTGGCCGCGAGCTACGGCTCGGCAAGCCACGCTTCACAATAGCGAGGCGACCGGTTTTCACTTCGACCCGTCAAACACCTTGTTCAGTGTCATCACCCGCGAAAGCGGGTGATCCAGTATTCCAGAGACAGCAGTGCTTGAGCCGAGAAGCCGCGGCTGGATCGCCCGCAATTGCGCACGGGAGCAGGGACCCATACTCCGCGGCCGGTGTTGTGAACGGGACTTGTCGTTCCAGCATCGTTCAACAATGGGCATCGGTGGTTATGGGTCCCGGCCTGCGCCGGGACGACACCGCGCTTGTTGAGCGACCGGTGAATCACGGGTCTGCATTCTCGCGACGTCTGGCTGCGGGGGCTTGTGCCGCCGGGCGCAGTGATCGCGAATGCGGTGGCTTGCTTGATGCAAATCTTCAGCCCGTTCGTCGTCCGGTGATGTCCCGTAGAATTACGCCCCGCGCTACTACGCGTCGAATTTCGGCTCTGGTGCTGATACGCCGTGGCATCGCGTCGACCGATCGGCGCCTCCCGTTCCATTGGAAATCACTGTGCACACCGCGCTGAGCCTGCTTTCGATCTGGGTGCTGATCAACATGCTGTTCGTCGTGGTGATGACGCCTGCAGACGATTCGCGTCGGCCCGAACCCGGCGCGCGTGACTGATCTCGCGCCAACCCAACGACGACCTATCGCCAAAAGATCGCGGCCGCTCAGTGCGGCACGCCGCCGCCGCTCCAGGGTGAGGGCCGTGCCGGCGCGGCCGCGGCGCCGACCAGCGGACGCCGATTCCAGTCCAGCACGGAGTCGCTGTGCAGCTGCTCGACGACCCACAGGAAATACACCGAGGCGGGAATGCCGATCAGGTCGAACACGAGCATCGAGCCGCTGCCGTGGGTCGTGGCATCGATCAGGTGGATCAGGGCGCAGCTGAAGAACACGCCCGCCAGGGCAGCTCCAGACAGCGACCACACGCCGGTCGCAAGATAGCGGCGCACCTGATGGTCACCCAGATACCAGCCGACCAGGCCGTAGGTCACGGTCACGAACACATTGGCAAAGAACGTGGCTGACGCAACGTCGATCCAGCTGCCCGGCGTCGTCACGCGCGCGGCAAGCTCGGCCGACGTGCAAAGGAACGGCACGTATGCACCGGGCTGGGCCATCGCCCAGGCCGAGAGCCAGCCCGCGGTGATCGCGAACCCGCCGACCAGCAACATCGCGCGGTGCGGCGAGAGCGCGATCAATCGCTCGCCCTGGCCGCCCAACACCGTCTCGAACCGCAGGAACACGAATGTCAGTCCCGCCGGCAGCCCGAGCAGCGTGACGGCGAGCATCGACCAGGACACGCTCTCGCCACGCAGCACCTGAAAGCCGTGCACCAGATGATGCGGGCCGCAGCTCGCAGCCATCATCGAAAATCCGATGCCGAAGCGGGACCAGCCGCGGTAACGATGCAGGCTGACCGTTTCCCAGGCCGACAACACCCCAAGGCCTGCATAGGCCAGCCCGATCGCCAGATTGCCGAGACCAATGACGAGGTCCATCATCGCGAGACCGTCGCCTTGGTGCCCATCGGCGCCCCGATGTGATCGAGAAACTCATCGATGAAATAGTGATGGCCGCGCCGCACCGGTCCTTCGACGGGCTGCGCGGCGTGCAGCGAGCGTCCCGAACTTGGATGCCAGAGTGCCTTGGTCAGCATCGGCGCGATCTGTTCGGCCGCAACCGGCCGCGAGAAGAAATAGCCTTGGGCGACGTCGCAGCCCATGCGCAGCAGCATGGCGGCCTGCTCGCTCCTCTCCACGCCCTCGGCGATGGTGTGCTTGCCCATCGCGTAGGCGAGGCTCAGGATCGATGACACGATCGCGGTATCGCCTGGCTCGCTGCTGAGACCGTCGATGAAGCTGCGGTCGATCTTCAGGACTTCGGCCGGCATGTCGCGCAGGCGCGACAGCGACGAGTGCTCGGTCCCGAAATCGTCAATCGCGACAAACACGCCAAGCTGCCGGATCTGATCGAGGACCTGGACGACCTCCTCCGGCGCGCTCATCATGACGCTTTCGGTGATTTCGAGGCACAGGGCGGTCGGATCGACGTTGGTCGTGGCGAGAACCTGGCGGAGCTCCTCGATGAAGGTCGGCTCCGCGATCTCACGCGGCGACACGTTGACGGTCATGGCGAGCCGGCAGCCCGGCATCTGCCTCGTCCACTCGGCGAGCTGGCGACAGGATTCCTGCAGCACCTGCCGTCCGATCTTGACGATGAGCCCGCATTCCTCGGCGACGGGAATGAAGTCGGCAGGCGAGATGATGCCGCGTTCGGGATGCCGCCAGCGCACCAGCGCCTCGACACCCACGACGCATCCATCCTTGAGGCGGACCTGCGGTTGATACTCGACAAACAGCTGTGATTCCCGGAGCGCCGCCCGCAGATCGGATTCGATCTGGACGCGCTTCTCGGCGCGCGCATGCAGTTCGTCGTTGAACTCCGCCAGTCGCGCCCGGCCACGGACCTTTGCGGCGTAGAGGGCGGTGTCCGCCTCGCGCAGCAATTGCTCGGCGCACTTCGTGCCGGGCTTGCAATGCGCAAGCCCCACGCTTGCCGAGACCACGACTTCCTTGCCGGAGAGCAGGATCGGCTCGGCCAGCGCGGCGAGGATCCGCCTGCCGAGCGCTGCGCCAGAAGAATCCGAGGCACGCGGATGCAGGACGACCATCTCGTCGCCGCCGAACCGGCTCGCGGTATCGTCCGGTTCAAGACATGCAACGATGCGCCGGGCCATCTCGGTCAGCACCTTGTCGCCGCTGCTATGGCCGAGCGAATCGTTGACGAGCTTGAAGTTGTCGAGATCGACGAACAGCACCGCGACCCGCGCACCGTCATCGGCCTCGCGCGCCAGTTCACGATCCAGCCGTTCGAGCAGCAGGCTGCGCGTCGGGAGCCCGGTCAGCTGGTCATGCGCCGCCGTGTGCATCAGGCGTGCAATCACGCCGCGCAGGCGCTCGACCTCAGAACTTGTCCCGGCCAACGCAACGGCGGGATCAGTCTCGACGCCAGAATGCAGTTCCCTGATCGTGGCCCCGAGCCGCATCGAAATATTGGGCCGCGGTCCAACCATCTCCTCGTCCCCACTACCAATCAAATATCCGGCGACGTAGGCAGTGTGGAGTTTGCAAAAGGTTGCGTGAAGGCCGTCCGCGACTTTTGCGCGATAACGATTGGCAAGATGGTTACAAATCTACGATGGCGGCGCGGTCCATTTATTGAGACTTTCGTCGATGGTAAAACTAGCGGGTTCCGGCGCTTGGTTCGGAACAAGCCTGTTCGAGGCTGATCGGCAACCCGAATGGTTCCGAGCACGCAGGCTCACGATGTCGTCGGCTGCGATGTTACTGCCGCTGACGGCGCCAGCATCATGCCAGGCGAACCGGCACGGGCATGTGCCATGCCCGCGCAATTCGGCGAGCTTCTACCCGGTCTCACCAACGATGCCAGCGATGATGCCAGCGGTGGTAGGGGCCGCCGTAGTAGGCGTATGCCGGTCGCACCACGTGACGATAGCGGTAGCCGTAATAGGCCGGGCTGTATCCGCTATAATATGTCGTGGTGTATCCGCCGCCCCAGCGATACGGCGTGTCATAGCCGTAGTCGTAAGCGTAACCGGGCGCGTAATAGGCGGGCGCGTAGTCATAGCCATAGCCGGGATAGCCATAACCGTAGCCGTAGCCGGGACCCCAGCCATAGGCTGACGATGCGAGGCCGCCGACCACCGCGCCCGCGATCAATCCGCCTGCGAGCGCCGGACCGAACCCTCCGCGTGCTTCGGCGGGTGCGGGAGCCGCGATTGCGCTCGCCCCAAGCCCGCCGACTGTTGCAAGAACCAGGGCTGTCTTCCTCATGTGATCCTCCTCGGGATGTCATTGCCCTGGTGTCAACGGGGGCAGGGAGCAATGGTTGCCAATCGCCGCGCGCCTGCGCGAACGCAACAACCGGTTCCTTGAGCGGGATCCTGTCGCAGTTCCCCGGTGCGAAATGTCGCGTCGCGCTTCTGTCTAGGAACGGCACGGGCGGCGACGCTGCTTCTTTCACAAGGCAGGTTCACCGGTGAAGAGCGTGCACGCCTGTGCCGCCATCTCACCGGGCTTTGTTGGAAAGCGGCCGCAGCGGGGCGAGCGCCAGGAGCGAGCGCCAATCGGCATCAAACTTTCGCGCAGCGAATGGCCGCCAAATTTCAGGAGGAATCGGCAATGCAGAACCGAAACATGAAGAGCAAATTGCTGCTGACGACAGCCATCCTGTTCGCCGGCGTCAGTCTCGCATCGGCGCAAGGCATGCGCGAAGGTGCAGGCGGCGGCATGAGTGGTGGTGCGGGCGGCGCGGGTGCCGGAGCCGGTGCTAGCGAACACGGACCGTCCGCAGGATCATCAGGCGGACATGCCGGCGGCGCAATGCATGGAAGTCCCGGTGCGTCGCGAAGTGAAGGCATGACGGTCGGCCAGGGCGCGGGCGCAAGAGAAGGCGCGGGCGCAAGAGAAGGTGGCCGCGCTGAAGGTCGGATCAGCGGCGGCGCAGCCGGACGCGGCGAACGCGTGCAGGGTCAGACCACCGGGCAAGCCCGCGAAAGCGGCCGGTTGCAGGAGAGAGGCGATCGGCAGGGCGCGCGCGCTCAGGGCCGGCAGGAGCAGACCATCGGCCAGGGCCGAAACGGGCGCGAGCAGATGGGCCGATCCGAATCCCGCGAACGCAGCAACGCGACAACGCGGCAGAGCCAGCAGCAGGAGAACCGCGCCAACACCGCGAACCGCAGTCAGGGCACCACCACGGGCCAGGCGACGGGGCAAGGCAAGGGCGCGAGCGCAACGACCGGCCAGAGCACGACAACCGGCAAGAGCACACCGGCTGGCCAGAACACCAGAGCCGGCCAGACCACGGGCGCGGCCACCCAGCAATCCGGCACGACGCAGGGCCAGGTTAACTCCGGTGCCAAGTCCGGACAGATCAATTCCGGACAGACCACCGGTCAGGCCCAGGGACAAGCCCGTACAAGTGCTCAGACCCAATCGAATGCTGCGGTCCAGACCGAGGCCGGGCGCACGGTGACCGCGCAACAGCAAAGCACGATCCAGCGCTCCGTGCTGTCGGCACGCAACGCGCCGCGCGTGAACGTCAACGCGATCAACTTCGCGGTCAATCCGGGCGTGGTGGTGCCCCGGAGGTTCAACGTCGTGTCGGTCGCCGCCTTCCCGGTGCTGATCGATGCGTTCCCGTATTATCGCGACGACAGCTTCTTCGTCGTCGAGGATGAAGTCGTGTTCCTCGATCGGGATCGCCGGGTCGTCGACGTGGTCCCGGTCGGACCGCGGACGCGCTTCAGCCACCATCGCAGCAGCAGCGATAGCTATGCGATGATGGACCTCAATCCTCTAGAGATTCGCGAGGTGCAGCAGGTGCTGATCGACCGCGGCCTGCTGGTCGGCGAGGCTGACGGTGTCATGGGGACGCGGACCCGCGAGGCGTTGATCACGTTCCAGCGCCGGGAGGGCATCGCGACCAGCGGAAGCGTCGACACGCGCACGGTTGCCGCATTGGGCCTGTCGGACCGGATCGGCCAGGGTGCGGGGCGAGAGCCGTCGACAGTCGGCCGGGGCGGCGCACGGCAGCAGCCCGCCGGGCAGAGCACGACCGGGCAAACGCGGGATGGACAAACGACGGGACAGGTGAACTCGCCGCAGAGCCAGTCATCATCCGGCCGGACCGGAAATGAGCCATCCGCTCAACAGCAGGCCCCGGAGCACAATACGACAGGACAGGCTGCGCCGCGGAGCCAGTCCACCGTTGGTCAGGGCAGCGCCAACCAGCCAGGCGCCGGCCGGGACAAGCAGTCCAGCCAACCTAACCAGAGCAGCAATCCGCCATCGTCCGGCGCAGGCCAGAGCACGCAGACGCCGGCGCAAAACTCCGATCGGAAATAGGATATTCGGATCGGAAACACGATGCCCGAGCAGGAGCCCCGCCGCACGGCGGGGCTCCTTCTTGAGGCGTCCCTGCTTCCGCGCGTCGTGTGTCCAGCACGAAAGTTCTTCGCAACGTGATGAGCCGTTGTGACCTTCGTCATCTCGACGTTCAGATGAGAATGCCGCAACGTGCGACAACATGTGCGCCTCGTGCAGCTCACGTGTGCCGTCCGCATGGATTGCATTCACGTTGCACCTGGTGAGATGCCACATGATCAGGCAAATGTCCTTGGTCGCGGTCGCCGAGGAACCCGTGCGCGGGATTCTCGATGTGTCATGTACCGTGCTTAGATCGCGTCTCGCATATGACGTTCGTTTCGTCTCGGCGCGGAGATCGAGAAAATTTTCCGAACAGTCCCCGACGATGCGTTGCCCTATCGCATCGCGTGAAGGCAATTTTGAATTTCCGCACGACGCACGTCGTCCCCCCTCTGGTTCTCACGCAGATTGTTGTCTAGATCAGTCAAATCGGTTCGGTGACGGGAGCTTCCGAGCCGGATCGGCTGTGACGCGACAATGCAATGACGCGACAATGATGAATGCCATGTGTGAGCACGACTGCCGCAGGAACCGTCGGCCCTATCAGGAGCGGCCGGCATAAGCGGGTGATGTCCGCATCCAGAAAATGCTGCTTCCTTGTCCGCCAGAAAATTGCCGGCCCGCCAGAGGCCGGCGACGCAACCTTGGGAATGCCCCCTCGTTGAGACGACGTTCGTCGTTTGCGACAGCGGGGGACGAAAGTACATGCAACAAGACGACAACACGCCGGTGAGCGCAGCGAAGCTCCTGGAACAAGTTCCCTTGCCACGCGAACCCCGAGACATCAGGGACATAGCCCCGGCGCCGCCGCGGCTTTTCACGACACGGCCCTATCCGCCGTCGGAGCAGTTCGAGGTCTGGAAGACGCGCATGGCCTCGCTGGTCGACGTTGCGCCGCCCGAAGGTCACAGTCCTGCGCAAGGCTTCGAGGTAGAATATCTGACCTGCAACATGGCCGATGTCGTCTTCACGTCAGGCCGATTTGCCGCGCAAACATTCGCGCGCGCGACCCAGCCGTCGCAGGGTACGCCGGTCGATATCTGGTGGCTGTTCCGGGTGCGCGCCGGCGAAGCCCGGTTCGAAACCGCGGAGCGGCGGATTCATGCCGGACCAGGCGCGTTGTTCCTGATCTCTCTCGATGACGATTTCCGCGGCAGCATCACGAACTATGATGGGCTGCTGATGGCTTTGCCGCGCAGGTCGTTCGCAGGCGTGGCGGAGCAGCTTGGCGAGCTCAGCAACGTCCTCCTTTCGGGCAATCTGATCGAACTGTTGACCGACTACCTCGACCGACTCGAGACGCGCCTGATCCTGATGTCCCCGGAGGAGTTGCGGCAGGCGGGACGGGCGACTGCGCAGATGATCGCCGCCTGCATTCAGCTGTCCTCGGATCGGTTGGAGCAAGCGCGCGGCGCGATCGAGTCGGTGCTGTTCGAGCGTGCGCGTCTTTATATAGAGACGCATCTCGGCGACTTCGATCTGACGCCGGATCGAGTCGCGCAAAAGTTGAAAATCTCGCGATCAAACTTATACCGGGCATTCGAAAGCGTCGGCGGCGTCGCCGGCTACATCATGCGCAAGCGTCTGCACGCTGCGTATGCCGAACTCGTCGGCAGTCCCGACCGGCAGGTGCAGGAAGTCGCCTATCGCCATGGCTTCAAGCTGGCGTCCGATTTCACGCGCGCGTTTCGGCGCGAATTCGGCGTCAGCCCTCGCGAGATGCGCGAACACGCGCGTCGCACATCAAGCGCAAGTTGAGCTCCCGCTCGAATCATCCAATGGCGCAGGCGTGGACGCGTGGCGTGTGCAGTGCACGGTGGGATTCATATGACACGTCCGCGCACCGTGTGTCTTAATGATCGTTCAACTTGTGAGACGATCTGCCATCTATTTGGACGGCCTGCTGAGTGACGTTGTCAAATATGTGTCTATCATTTTCCGTTATGACGACTCGGGGCAAATTGGTGGGGCAGTCGAGCGAGCGCTGGGTGGCAAGATGCGCTCGTTGAGTTCGACACATCGTTCGCCAGGACCGGAAGACGGGCGCGGATCGCGCGCTCATGATGTCTCCATATGCGTGTCCGATGGGACCGCATTCGGTCTGCTGTGGCACGGCACCCCCGACGTCTGGACCAGATGTCATCAAAGGGGCGCACTATGTCTGCCGCACAGACTCCGACCGCATCGCTGAAGCGTCAAGGCCGCACCGGCTTCGTCCGGAGCTGGGTTGCGTCTGGTGATGCGGACAGCCGCTCGCTGCGGCGCCGGTTGCTCGCCGTGCTGCGTCTGGCGCATCGGACGCTCGGCATGAAGCGCGATCGGCTCGGGCTCGGGTCGCTGGGTGCGGGCGCAGCGCTTGCGGCGATCACAATGATGTCCCCGCAAGGGGCGTTCGCGCAGGTTGCCATCGGCAACGGGGTTTTGAGCAACCCGGCCAACTGCACTAGTCCCACCGCGGCAACCGCCGGCAGCACTGCAATGGGTTGCGGCGCCAACGCCTCCGGTGCCAGCTCGACCGCCATTGGCACCGGCACCAACGCGAAGGGCCAGAACTCCCTCGCGATCGGCGATTCCAACACCGCAACCGGCGACGGTTCGATCATCGTGGGCTACGCCAACTCCGTGAATGGCCTCAATGCGATCGGCATGGGTGTCTTTGCGAACGCGGTCGGCACCAATGCCCTTGCCGTCGGTGGCAACGCGCACGCCAACGGGGACGGATCGAGTGCCTTCGGCGTCAACACCACCGCGAACGGCGCAGGCGCGACCGCCATCGGCAACGGCTCCAGCGCGACCGGCACCGGCGTGATGGCGTTGGGATTGGGCGCCGCTGCGTCATCATCAAACGGTGCAGCCATGGCCCTGGGGTCCGGCGCCAAGGCAATCGCCGGGACGGGCGGCGGCTCTCCGATTGCCATCGGCGTGAATGCCAATGCAAGCGGGACCGCGCCCGCCGGCTTCACGTACGAGGCCGTTGCGCTCGGCACCGGTTCCACCGCGACGGGTCCGTGGTCGACCAGCGTCGGCCCGAGCTCATCTGCAACGGGGACTGGTGCCAGCGCGTTCGGAACATCGGCCGCGGCTACGGCAAACCAGGCCACCGCAGTCGGCAACGGCGCGAAAGCCTCCGCTGTTGGGGCCGCATCCATGGGATACCTCGCCAATGCGAGCGGCTCCAACGCCGCCGCCTTCGGCATCCAGTCCACCGCGTCCGGCACCAGTTCGTTGGCGGCTGGCAACCTCTCCAGCGCGTCGGCCGATTTCGCCGTCGCCGTAGGTAACCAGGCGCAGGCGCAGGCGACCGGAGGTGCGGTTGCAGTCGGCTCCGGCGCGATCGTCGGCAGCGCTGCGACCGGCGGCATTGCGGTCGGCAACAATGCGAGCTCCACCGGCGTCTCTGCTGCCGCTGTCGGCGTCGGGGCGTCCGCATCAGGCGGGAATGCCTCCGCCCTCGGCACCCAGGCGCAAGCAAGCGGCACTTACGCGACCGCACTTGGCTCCGGCGGGACCACGGTGGCGACGCGGGTGATCGCCTCGGGCGTAGGCTCGCTTGCGATCGGCGGCAACGCGACGGCCGGCGCCAATGCGTCGGCGAACAACGCCATCGCGATCGGCGGACAGTCGGCCGCCAGCGCCGCCAGCGCGATCGCCGTCGGCACCAATGCGCTCGCCAATTCCGCCAATGCCGTCGCCATCGGCACCAACACCACCGCGACGGGCGGGCAGGCGGTCTCGATCGGCGCCGGTAACGTCGCCAACGGCAACGGCGCTGTGGCGCTCGGCGATCCCAGCATCGCGACCGGCAACGGCGCGATCGCAAGCGGCCTCAACAACACCGCGACCGGCGACGGCACGGTCGCGATGGGCAACACCAACATGGTGGGCGGCGGCGGCCAGGCCGTGGGCACACCCGGCACGGCGGCGCAAGGCGCGGTCGGCATCGGTTATCAGAACACCGTCACCGGCCAGGGCGCGGTGGCGATCGGTGACCGCAACATCGCCAACGGCGTGAGCGCCATCGCATTGGGTAGCCAGGCCAACGCCTCGGCCGCGAACGCGATTGCGTTCGGCGCCGGTGCGACCGCCAGCAATGCCGGCTCGGTTGCGCTCGGCTCCGGCAGCGTCACCGCCGTCGCCGTCGGCACGCCGAACACGGTGATCAACGGCACCACCTACAGCTTTGCCGGCCCGACGGCGTCCTCGACCGTCAGCGTCGGCGCGCTCGGCGCCGAGCGCACCATCACCAATGTCGCGGCGGGCCGGATCAGCAACTCCTCGACCGATGCGATCAACGGCTCGCAGCTCTGGGCCACCAACCAGGCGGTCGACAGTCTCGGCACCACCGTCAACAACATCAACAATGGCGGCGGCATCAAGTATTTCCACGCCAACTCGACGCTGGCCGATTCCTCCGCGGCGGGGACCAACTCGGTTGCGATCGGACCGGTGTCGAACGCGACTGCCACCAACGCGGTGTCGATCGGCAACGGCGCGACTGCCGGCAATGCCGGCTCGGTCGCGCTCGGCTCCGGCAGCGTCACCGCCGTCGCGGTCAACACGCCGAACACGGTGATCAACGGCACCACCTACAGCTTCGCCGGCACCACGCCGACCTCGACGGTCAGCGTCGGCGCGCTCGGCGCCGAGCGCACCATCACCAATGTCGCGGCGGGCCGGATCAGCAACTCCTCGACCGATGCGATCAACGGCTCGCAGCTCTGGGCCACCAACCAGGCCGTCGACGGCCTCGGCACCATTGTCAACAACATCAACAATGGCGGCGGCATCAAGTATTTCCACGCCAACTCGACGCTGGCCGATTCCTCTGCGACGGGGACCGACTCGGTTGCGATCGGACCGGTGTCGAACGCGAGTGCCACCAACGCGGTGTCGATCGGCAACGGCGCGACTGCCGGCAATGCCGGCGCGGTCGCGCTCGGCTCCGGCAGCGTCACCTCCGCCGCCATCAACACACCGAATGCCATCGTCAACGGCATCACGTATGGGAACTTCGCCGGCACCACGCCCGGGTCCACGATCAGCGTCGGCGCGCTCGGCGCCGAGCGCACCATCACCAACGTGGCGGCAGGCCGGGTCACGCAGACCTCGACCGATGCGATCAACGGCTCGCAGCTCTACAGCGTCGCCAATACGCTCTCGGGCCAGATCGCCGCCGGCGCGATCCACGACTACAGCGTCAACAGCACGACGCCGGGAACGGACACCAACTACAACAACGCCGGAGCCACCGGCGCCAACGCGCTCGCGGCCGGCGTCAGTGCGAGTGCCGCCGGCACCAGCAGTGTTGCGGTCGGCACCGGCGCCGCGGCACGGGCATCATCCGACACCGCACTCGGTTCGGGCGCGCTCGCCGCGTCGCTCAGCAATCAGCCACTGACCGGGGCGATTGCCGTCGGTGCCGGGCAGGCCACGAATGATGGCGCCATCGCGATCGGCGACGCCTTCG
The DNA here is from genome assembly GCF_040446015.1 of Bradyrhizobium sp. INPA03-11B. Taxonomy (NCBI): domain Bacteria; kingdom Pseudomonadati; phylum Pseudomonadota; class Alphaproteobacteria; order Hyphomicrobiales; family Nitrobacteraceae; genus Bradyrhizobium; species Bradyrhizobium sp. INPA03-11B. Next base: position 21,025 of record NZ_JASGSR010000092.1, on the reverse strand, counting down.
GCGGCGGTCCGAAGGCATCCGGTCGCGATTCGATTGCTCTCGGCACTCAGACCACCGCGTCAGGCTCCGCATCCACCGCCGTCGGCGCCAATGCGACGGCATCGGGCGTCAGCTCCTTTGCCGGCGGTACGTCCGCGACGGCCAGCCAGGCCAATTCGATCGCGCTCGGAGCGCTCGCGAATGCTGGTGCGCAAGCCGGCGACGTCGCCCTCGGCTCGGGTTCGGTGACGGCAACGGTGGTCCGCACGTCGGGCATCACGATCGGCACCACCAACTACGCTTTCGCCGGCACCAACCCGCTCTCGACGGTCAGCGTCGGCACGGTCGGCAACGAGCGCACTATCACCAATGTCGCCGCGGGCCGGATCAGCAACGGCTCGACCGACGCGATCAACGGCTCGCAGCTGTTTGCCGCCACCTCGGCGATCGACAGCCTGTCGACCGTGGTCAGCAACGGCCTGACGCATTATTACGGCGTCAACGACGGCGGCACCCAGAAGGCCAACTACAACAACAACGGCGCGACCGGCGTCAACTCGATGGCAGCGGGCGTCGCCGCGTCGGCGACGGCGGCGAATTCCACCGCGCTCGGCTTCAACACCCAGGCCACTGTCGCCGACGGCGTCGCGATCGGCTCGGGCTCGATCTCCAACCGCGCGCTGGCGCCGGCTTCCGGCACCATCGGCGGCACCATCATTCCCTACAACACCACCGATCTCACGCTGCTCGGCGCGGTGTCGGTCGGCAATGCGACGAGCTATCGGCAGATCACCAACGTGGCCGACGGCACCCAGTCGAGCGACGCCGTCACCGTGCGGCAGCTGACGGGCGCGCTGACATCGTTTGCGACCACGACGACGAAATACTTCCACGCCAACTCGACGCTGGCCGACTCGCTCGCGGTCGGCAACAACTCGGTCGCGGTGGGACCGCAGACCGTGGTCAATGGCGACAACGGCATCGGCATGGGATTTGGCGCCACCGTGGCGCAGACCGCGCCCGGCGGCATCGCGATCGGTCAGAATTCGGTGTCCAACTTCGCCGATTCGATCGCGTTCGGAACCAATGCGCAGGCGAGCGGCATCCAGTCGGTGTCGATCGGTGCCGGATCCCAGACCACCAACCCGACCAGTGTCGCGCTCGGTCCGAATGCCAAGGCGACGGCGCAGGCCGGCGACGTTGCGCTCGGCGCCAATTCGACCACCTCCACGGTGGTCAAGACCGCCAGCACCACGATCGCCGGCACCACCTACAATTTCGCCGGCACTAATCCGACGTCGACTGTCAGCGTCGGCAGCGCCGGTGCGGAGCGCACCATCACCAACGTCGCCGCGGGCCAGATCACCGCAACCTCGACGGACGCGATCAACGGCTCACAGCTGTGGGCCACCAATGTGTCGCTCAGCAATCTCTACAACACCGTCAACAACATCAGCGGCGGCGGCGGTGGCATCAAGTATTTCCACGCCAATTCGACGGCGGCGGATTCCATCGCGACCGGTGCGCAGAGCGTCGCGATCGGACCGCAATCGGTCGCAAGCGGTGCCAACGCGATCTCGATGGGCAACGGCTCCGCCGCCTCGGCCGACAATTCGGTCGCGATCGGCGCCGGCGCCAAGGCAACGGCGGCCAACTCGATGGCGCTCGGCGCGAACTCGACCACCACGGCCAATCTCAGCGATGCGGCCTACACGCCTGTTGTTGGCAAGAGCGTCGCCGGGGTTGCGACCGGCGAAGTGTCGGTCGGCTCGTCTGGCGCCGAACGCCGCGTCACCAACGTCGCCGCGGGCTCGGCCGCGACCGACGCGGTCAATGTGAGCCAGCTGCAGGCGGTTGCGTCGAGCTCGATCCGCTACGACACCGATGCCGCCGGCAACACCACCAACAGGGTGACGCTGAACAGCGGCAGCAGCGGGCCGGTGACCATCAGCAACGTGGCGGCGGGCGTCGCCGGCACCGATGCGGTCAACGTCAACCAGCTCAACAGCGCGTTCCAGCAGCTCAACGGCCAGATCGGCGAGGTGCGGCAGGACGCCTGGCGCGCGGCGGCGATCGGCATGGCGGCGGCATCGCTGCGCTATGACGACCGGCCCGGCAAGATCAGCGCATCGGCCGGCGGCGGCGTCTGGCGCAGTCAGGGCGCGCTCGCCTTCGGCATCGGCTACACCAGCGAGAACGGCCGGCTGCGCACCAACGCGGCCGCGACCACCGCCGGAAGCGAATGGGGCGTCAGCGCCGGCGTGAGTCTGACGCTCAATTGACCCTGACGTCGACGAGGCGGCTGGCGTGTCTGGCTTTGGTGATCTGGCTCGCGGAGGCGGCAAGCGCGTCCGCGCAGCCTGCGCCGCCGTCCGCCTACACGGTGAAGCCGTCGGACGTCATGGTGCCGGAAGGCGAGACGCTTGGCGAGTTCAGGCGGATGATCCAGCCGTTCAAGAACTGGACCCTGATCTGCGACGAGAGCCTGAAATCGAAGCGCCGGGTCTGCAATGTCACGCAGACGATCGTCAACGCGCAGGGCGCGGTCGCCTTCAACTGGTCGCTGATTGCGACCGCCGACGGCAAGCCGCTGATGGCGATGCGGATCCCCGCGGCCGCCGGGGTCGGCGCGCAGATCGAGCTCGCGATGGGTGACAGTCCCGATCGCATCGTCGCGCAGACCGATCGCTGCGACGCCAATTTCTGCTTCGCCACGGTCGCGATTGGCAACGTGCTGAAGCGGCACATCCGCGCGGCGACGCCGTGCCTCGTGTCCTATCCGCTTCCGCAAAGCGGGCCGATCACGCTGGAGGCGCCGCTGGACGGACTGTCCGGCGTGCTGGCGAAACTCAAATGAAGCGAGGTCGGACATGCGGATGTGGAATTCCGGCATCCGGCTCGAGACTGAAGTGCGAAGTGAAAAGGAAGAATGGTCGATGCGGCGCACCCTTGGATTGATCTTTGTTGCGGTCGTCGTGGCCGCGCTCGGTGCCGCCGGCGTCGTGGTCTACGCGCAGCAGGCGCAGCCGGTACCGTTGCAGCCGGCTGCACCGGCTCCGGCCAAGAAGCCCGCCGCCGCTGCCAAGCCGCAGCCTCACAAGTCGCGTGCGCCGGACGCGCAGACGCCACCCCCTACAGCGGCAACCGTTCAGCCGCAGCAGGCGGGACAGCAGCCGACCGTGTTCGAGGAGCACGCGCGGCAGGGCAACATCGTGACCTGCGCCAATCTGTTCGGGACGCTCGGCCGCGGTCTCGCGATGAACTCCAACTACACCGCGCAGTCGCAGTGGGACGCCAAGGCCGGCAATTCGCATTCGGTACAGTCGCTGGTCTCGCTCGCACCGAACCAGGGCAACCAGGTCCCGCAGGGCAATCAAGCCCCGCAGGGCAACACGGCCCAGCAGGCCGCCGGTATCGTGTTTGCCGCGCCGGTTGGATCGGCCTGCGAAGGCAATCTGGTGCGGGTGACGCCGCGGACCGAGAGCTGCTCGACGGTTGCCGCCGAGCTTGCAAAGCTCAACGGGCAAAGCGGCGCGCTCGGTGAACTCGCGACGATCGCTCTGCCGAACGGCGCGCAGGTGGTACTGATCCCGTTCGGCAATGCCTGCGTCGCCGTGACCGCGCTGCGGGTCGCGGGGTAAACGTCGTCTCCGTCGATGGTGATGCTGGTGCCCAGGTCGGGCTCGCGCCGCTGTTCCCTGCATCCGCCCGCTAACATCTTGGCGATCAGCTATCAAAGGGGCTGGATTTCCGCCGTCGGATAGTCAATTCTGATTTGGAACTTACCATCCGTGCCAAACGCGGCGGAGATGTCCCATGGAGGAAGCGCGTCCGGAGCGGTTTGTCCGCCACGTCGGCGGGGAGCTCGTGTCCTCCGTCATTGCCAAGTCAGAGCCGATCAGGGTCGAGCTGCTCAGCCGGACCTCCCGGCCCCGCATGAACTGGCACTTCCGCCAGCCCGAGCTGACCCTGTTCTGGTTCCGCAACGGCTGCTCGCGGTTGCAGGCCACGATCAATGGCCGACCGGTTGAATATGAGTTTTCCGAAACAGCAAATCTCGCGCTATTCCCCGCCGGCACCGAGATCGAGGGGGAATGGTCGGTCGGACCGGCATTCGACTATGTCGTCGTCTTCCTCGATCCGCTGTTTGTGCAAAGCCGCCTCAACGGCCTGATCGAACGGCCGGCGATTGCGTTCGGCCATGACCAGCTCTCCCGCGGTCTCGCCGAGCTCAGCCAGGAGGCCGCCACGCCCGACAATTTGTTCGACCTGTTCGCCGAGGGCTGGGCCAGCCAGGCGCTGGCCCATCTGGCGCGGCTGTCGCGCGGCGTGGAACCGGTGAAGCCGCTGGCCCGCGGCGGACTACCGGCGCTGAAACTACGGAGGATCGAGGAGTTCGTCCGCGCAAACCTCGGCGAGACGATTTCGTTGTCGGCGCTGTCGGATGTTGCCGGCTTGAGCAAGCGGCATTTCCTGCGTGCGTTCCAGGAGAGCACGGGCACCAGCCCGCATCGCTATGTGCTCGGCCTGCGCATTGCAGCGGCCAAGCGAAGCCTCGGCGAGACCGACGAGAGCGTGACCAGCATCGCGCTGGCGTCGGGCTTCAGCCACGCCCAGCATTTCTCGTCGGCGTTCAGGCAGGCCACGGGCATGAGCCCGTCGGTATTCCGGCAACGGCGCCGGGCCTGAGTTCGGCACTTTTCCGCAAGTCGCGGCGTTTTCCCGCAAGCGTCTGTGGCTGCGCCGTCGTAAGCCGGGATTGCGCTCGAGAATGGGTCGCGTCCGCGCATCGGAGAGAAGGAAACAACGCATGTCAGGGCCATTGGCGGGAGTTCGGGTACTTGATCTGACCGGCGTCGTCTCCGGTCCGTTCGCGACGATGTTTCTCGCCGACCAGGGCGCGGATGTGCTGAAGGTCGAGCCGATTGGCGGTGACATCACCCGCCGCAGCCGAGCCAATGTCGACAAGACCGGCGAGTTCTCGGCGCTGTTCATCTCGTCGAACCGCGGCAAGCGCTCGCTCTCGATCGACATGAAGACCGATGCCGGCCGCGACGTGCTGGGCAAGCTGGTTCGAGAGGCCGACGTGCTGGTGCAGAATTTCCGGCCTGGCACGATGGAACGTCTCGGGCTCGGCCCGGACGAGGTGCGCAAGAACAACCCGCGGCTGATCTATGTCTCGATCAGCGGCGTCGGCGAAGACGGGCCATATGCCAAGAAGCGCGTCTATGACCCCATCGTGCAAGCGCTGTCGGGCTTCTGCGATGTGCAGGCGCAGCCCGTCACCAACCGTCCGCAGATGATCCGGACCATCGTCGCCGACAAGACGACGGCGGTCTATGCCGCACAGGCGATCACGGCGGCGCTGTATGCCCGCGAGAAATCCGGCCGCGGCCAGCACATCCAGGTGGCGATGCTCGATGCGATGATCGCCTATCTCTGGCCGGAAAGCATGATGCAATACACGGTGGTCGGCCGCGAGCAGACCGCGTCGGATCCGAACGATCGTCCCGATCTCGTGTTCCAGACTTCGGACGGCTATCTCACCTGCGGGACGATCTCCGATTCCGAATGGCAGGGTTTCTGCAAGGCCACCGGCGATCCCGAGCTTGCCGCCGATGAACGCTTCGCGACCCCGGCGTCGCGCTCGGTCAATGCGACGGCGCGCATCAACAAGATGCAGGACTATATCGGCAAGCATACCACCGCCGAATGGCTGGCGCGGCTCGATGCGGCCGACGTGCCGTGCGCGCCGATCCTGCGGCGCGGCGAGATCATCACCAACGAGCAGGTGGTCGCCCGCGGGCTGATTGCCGAACTGGAGCAGCCCGGGGTCGGCATCGTGCGGCAGCCGAAGCCCGCGGCGCGCTTCGAGGTCGATACTGCGGCGATCGGCGGCCCGGCGCCGCGCATCGGCCAGCACACGAGGCAGGTGCTGCGCGACCTCGGCTACGGCGACGCCGCCATCGAAGCGATGATCGCGCAGAAGGCCGTGCGCGCGATCTGAACGGCCGCGCCGCGCAACGTCAGCATTGTTGAACTGAAGAACTGCCGTCGGTGGGAGATGTCCTATGGCCGAGACGAACAAGACTGCCTTGCTGGTTGGTGCGGGCGATGCAATCGGCGCTGCGGTCGCGCGGCGGTTCGCCGCCGGCGGTTACTCCGTCTGCATCGCGCGGCGCGATCCGGCGAAATCCAGCGCGCTGGTGGAGGAACTGACCCGCGCCGGGTGCAAGGTGCATGCGTTCGCGGTCGACGCGCGGCGCGAGACCGAAGTGCAGGAGCTGTGCGAGCGGGTCGAACGCGAGATCGGGCCGATCGAGGTCTGCCTGTTCAATGCCGGCTCGAACGTGAAGAAAGACCTGCACGAGACCAGCGAGAAACTGTTCTTCAAGGCCTGGGAGCTCGCCTGCATGGCCGGATTCCTGGTCGGACGCGAGGCGACGCGGCACATGCTGCGGCATGGCCGCGGCACCATGCTGTTCACCGGCGCGACGGCGAGCGTGCGTGGCGGCAGCGGCTTTGCCGCGTTCGCGTCCGCGAAGTTCGGCTTGCGCGCGGTGGCGCAGGCGATGGCGCGCGAGCTCGGGCCGAAGAACATCCATGTTGCCCACCTCCTGATCGATGCCGGGGTCGATAGCCCAGCCATTCACCAGCGGATGGCCGACAGGGGGATCGACGCATCCGAGATCGCGCCGGATTCGCTGACGAAGACATCCTCGATCGCCGAGGCCTACTGGTTCGTGCACCAGCAAAGCCGCGACGGCTGGAGCCATGAGCTCGATCTGCGGCCATCGGTCGAGAAATGGTGATGCCATGCCGGAGACGCTGACGCTGTGGGGCGTGGGGACATCGCGGACGATCCGAGCCCATTGGGCGTTGCACGAACTCGGGCTGGATTATCGCTGCAGGCCGATCCTGCCGCGTTCGGGCGAAACCAAGACGCCGGAATACACTCTCCTTAACCCGCGCCAGAAGATACCGCTGCTGCAGGACGGCGACTTCACGATCGGGGAGAGCGCAGCGATCGTCGCCTATCTGTCGCGCACCTATTCCAATCCCGATTTCTCGTTGGTGCCGGTCGAAGCCCGCGATTTCGCGCGGTGGCTGGAATGGTGCTTCTTCATCGTCGCCGAACTGGACTCGACCAGCCTTTACGTGATGCGCCGCCACGGCCTCCAGGGTCTTGCGCATATCTACGGCCACGCGCCCGACGTGGTCGGCAAGGCCGCGGAATATTTCCGCCAGCAACTCAGGCACGTGGAAGTGGCGCTGTCCGACGGCCGCAGATATCTGATGGGCGATCAGTTCACCAGCGCGGACATCCTGCTGACGACCTGTCTGGTGTGGGCGATCGATTACGGCGTCGGGGTCTGCGATGTCGCGACGCCCTATCTCGACCGCGTCACCGCCCGGCCGGCCTACAAGGACAGCGTCGCGGTCAATACGGTGAAGACCTGACCGGTCCTATTATCGCCTTGCGCCGCCGACGTCTGACGTCGGCACCAGGCCGAACCGGCCGTGCAGCCCGCGCCAGAGGCCGGCGCACAGAACGCTCAGAAGCTTGCGCATCGACTTCCCCCTCGACACTGTCCATCGCGATCCTGCGAGCGCGGGTGGCGAGAGGACAGAGCCAATTCTGAGCAGGCCTGCGCAGTTTTTGAGCAGTGCGCTTGCGCCGCCAAGCCGAGCGCACCGGAAAATCTCATGAGATTCAAACGCCGGCTCTGTGGCACGGCTCGTGCATCAAAGGCGTTGAGTTGGCCGCTAGGGTTCCGATCTTGCTAGGCAAGATGCTGGTCCGAGAGCAGCCGCTTGCGGGGGAGACATCCCCGCAGGTGCACGGCGGGATAAAAGCCCGGGAGACCTCGTTAGCCAAGGGATTGGCGGAGCGATGGTCTTTTCGCCAGTCCCTTTTTGTGAAGTTTCGCAAGAGGGATCGGCAATGAACAAGTTCTCTTTATTCCTTCGCTCTGTTGTTATCGGCTGCGCGGTCGTGCTCGCGGCCGCGCCCGCGGCCGACGCCGCGCCGAAGAAAAGCTTCAAGGTCGCCTGGTCGATCTATGTCGGATGGATGCCGTGGGGCTATGCGGCCGACACCGGCATCGTCAAGAAGTGGGCCGACAAATACGGCATCACGATCGAGGTCAAGCAGTTCAACGACTACGTCGAATCGATCAACCAGTACACCGCCGGCGGCTATGACGCCGTCACCATCACCAACATGGATGCGCTGTCGATTCCGGCGGCCGGCGGCGTCGACACGACAGCGGTCGTGATGGGCGACTTCTCCAACGGCAATGACGCCGTGATCCTGAAAAACAAGTCCGACCTCGCCGCGATCAAGGGCCAGACGGTCAATCTGGTCGAGTTCTCGGTGTCGCATTATCTGCTGGCACGCGCGCTCGAGACCAGCAAGCTCAGCGAGAAGGACGTCAAGGTCGTCAACACGTCAGATGCCGACATCGCGGCCGCCTACAAGACGCCTGATGTCAATGCCGTCGTGACCTGGAATCCGATCGTGACCGAAATCCTCGGCTCGCCCGATGCCAAGAAGGTGTTCGACTCCTCGCAGATCCCCGGCGAGATCATGGACCTGATGGTGGTGAACACCGCGGTCGCCAAGGACAATCCGGATTTCGCCAAGGCGCTGGTCGGCATCTGGTACGAGACGCTGTCGAAAATGACCGCGAACGATCCCGCCGCCAAGGACGCCAAGGAGGCGATGGCCAAGGCCTCAGGCACAGACCTCGCCGGCTTCGACAGCCAGCTCTCGACCACCAAACTGTTCGACAAGGCAACCGACGCCGAGGCTTTCACGCGCAGCAAGACTGTCGGAGCGACCATGGATCGCGTCCGCAAGTTCCTGTTCGAAAAGGATCTGCTCGGCAAGGGCGCGAAATCAGCCGACGCCGTCGGCATCGAGCTCGCCGACAAGTCGGTGCTGGGCGACAAGGCGAACGTCAAGCTGCGCTTCGACCCGACCTACATGGACGAAGCCGCCAAAGGCAAGCTCTGACCGTAGCACGACGCCTCACGTAGGAGCCGACGATGCGACTTGTGAACATACGGCCGGGACGGCAGACGCGATTCTATCTGCTCGCGCTGCCGTTCCTGTTGGTCGCAATCGCCTACTTCGCCGGCTCCAGCGCGCGGCTCGCGCAAAACCCGAACGACAAGCTGCTGCCGGCGCTGCCGAGCATGGTGCAGGCGGTCAAGCAGATGGCGTTCGAGGTCGACCCGCGCACCGGCGGCTATCTGATGGCCTCCGACACCGTCGCGAGCCTGGGGCGATTGGGCTCTGCGCTGGCGATCTCGACGGCGGCGGCGCTGGTCCTCGGCATCGTGATCGGGCTGTTGCCGGGCGCCAATGCCTTGCTCGGGCCGTTCGTGTCTGTGACGTCGATGGTGCCGCCGCTGGCATTGTTGCCGATCCTGTTCATCGTGATGGGGTTAGGGGAGAACTCGAAGATCGCGCTGATCGTGATCGGGACGCTGCCCTGCATGATCCGCGATCTCGCCATGAAGGTGCAGGAGCTGCCGCGCGAGCAGATCGTCAAGGCACAGACGCTCGGCGCCTCGACCTGGCAGATCGCGTTGCGCGTCGCGATGCCGCAAACCCTGCCGCGGCTGATCGACGTGCTGCGCCTGCAACTCGGTCCGGCGTGGCTGTTCCTGATCGCGGCCGAGGCGATCGCCTCCGATTCCGGGCTCGGCTACCGGATATTCCTGGTGCGGCGCTATCTCGCGATGGACGTCATCATCCCCTACGTCGCCTGGATCACGCTGCTGGCGTTTCTGATCGATGTCGGCCTGCGCGTCCTGCAACGCAAGGCGTTCCCCTGGTTTGCCTCGGTGAGGGCGGAATGAGCGCGATCCGGTTCGACGACGTCTGGAAGGAATATGGCGATCACATCGTGCTCGAGCGCATCACGATGGAGGTCGAGCCACGCGCTTTCATTGCGCTGGTCGGCCCGTCCGGCTGTGGCAAGACCACGCTGCTCCGCATGCTGCTCGGCGAGGAGCAGCCGAGCCGCGGCCAGATCCTGGTCGACGGCAAGCCGTTGCCCGCCGAGCCGGATGCCGACCGCGGCGTGGTGTTTCAGCGCTACTCGGTGTTTCCGCATCTCACGGTGCTGCAGAACGTCATGCTCGGCCGCGAGCTGCGCGACGCCAGGTTCACCGGCCGCCTGTTCGGCGCCGCGCGGCGCGCCGCCGCCGACGAGGCGATGAAGCTGCTCGCGGAGGTGGGGCTCGCCGGTCAGGAAAGCAAATATCCATCCGCGCTGTCAGGCGGCATGCAGCAGCGCCTCGCACTGGCGCAGGCGATCATGCGCGGCCCAAAGATCCTGCTGCTCGACGAGCCGTTCGGCGCGCTCGATCCGGGCATCCGCGCCGACATCCATCTGCTGATGAAACGGCTGTGGAACGAGACCCATCTCACCGTCGTGATGGTGACGCATGATCTCAGCGAGGCGTTCGGGCTCGCCACGCGCGTGATCGCGTTGGAGCGCTCGCGCAACCGGCCCGAGGAGCGCGAGCGCTACGGCGCCACGGTGTCGCGCGACCTCGAGATTTTCCCGCGCCGCAGCGCTGAGCTGCGGTCGTCAGCTCAACCAGCTCCGGCCGGGACGACCCGGTCAGGCAAGGAGCATCAGCCGGGACGGCCCGGCGCTCTCGTCTTGAAGGAGCAACCATGATCCTCACAGAGGAACAGAAGGCCGAGGTCGCGGCGTACACCCGACGCTACAATGAGCTGAAGGCGGCGGGGCAGGAGCATGCGCCGCGTGCGTTGCCGTCACCGACCTCGCGCGACGTTGCGCCGATCGCCGCCGATTCAATCATCCATCGTGAGGTGATTCCGGCCGGCTGGTACTGGACCACACGGCTGAACCGCGGCGAGGCGCTGCGCATCGTCAACACATCGGGGACGTCCACCGTCAGCCTGCTCGCCTGGAACAGCGCTGACACCACCGAGCGGCTCAACCACGCCGACACCATCAAGGTGCAGTGGGCGGCGCGGCTGCAGAAGGGACGCGTGCTGCTGTCGGATATGGGCCGCGCGCTGCTCGGCATCACCGAGGATACCAGCGCTGCGCATGATGCGGTGGTCGGCGGCTCGACGGCGGCGACCAACCAGGCGAAATACGGCGATGGGAGTTTCCGCAACACGCGCGATAATTTCATCCTGGCTGCGATGAAGCTTGGGCTCGATCGTCGCGACGCGCATCCCTGCGTCAGCTTCTTCGCGCCGGTCGCGATCGACGCAGACGGCAGGTTCGTCTGGTCGGAGGGGCGGCGCGAGAAGGGCGACTTCGTCGAGCTGCGCGCGGAAATGGATCTGCTGATCGCGCTGTCGAATTGCCCGCATCCACTCGATCCGGCTGCGACCTATCCGCAGGCGAGCGTGGAGATCGTGCGCTACCGCGCCGATGCGCCGGCGGCGGACGATCTTTGCCGCACCGCGACCGCGGAGGCGGTTCGCGCCTATGAGAACAATGCGCTGTATTTCGGCGAAGCTCTGGAAGGAGCCGTGCGATGACCACGCAATCCGTTCAGACGCGCGGCCGCGTCGTCCTCGACATCGAAATTCCCGCGCGCAAGCCGTGGTCGGCCATCATCCGCAAGGGCCAGACCCTGCGGATCACCGATAGCCATGGCCAGCAGGCGGTAGATACGCTGTTCTATCGCGCCGACGATTTCGGTGAGCGCTACAGCGGCCAGGATACGCTGCGCGCACAGGGCTCGGCCTATGTCGGGCTCGGCACCAAGATCATGTCCAACGAAGGCCGCGTGATGCTGCGCGTCACCGCCGACAGTTGCGGCCTGCATGACACCTCCGCCGGCGCCTGCTCCTGCGAGAGCAACACGGTGCGGTTCGGGCACCAGACCCGCTACCAGCACGCCTGCCGCGAGAATTTCGTGCTGGAAGCCGCGAAATACGGCCTGTCGAAGCGCGACATCGTGCCGAATTTGAACTTCTTCATGAACGTGCCGATCGATCCCGTCGGCAATTTCACCGTGGTCGACGGCGTCTCCAAGCCCGGCGACGCCATCGAGCTGGTCGCCGAGATGGACGTGCTGTGCCTGATCTCGAACTGCCCGCAGATCAACAACCCCTGCAACGGCTTCTTCCCGACGCCGGTTCAGGTCACGATCTTCGAGCCGGAGGCGTGAGGCATGTTCAGCAAGGTCCTGATTGCCAACCGCGGCGAGATCGCCGGGCGGATCGGCAGAACATTGCGCCAAATGGGCATCGCTTCGGTCGCGGTCTATTCCGACGCCGACCGCTTCACTCGGCCCGTGCTCGCGGCCGACGAGGCGGTGCGCGTTGGTCCGGCGCCGGCCGCCGAGAGCTATCTCAACGTCGATGCCATCATGGCGGCGTGTCTTGCGACGGGCGCGCAGGCGGTGCATCCCGGCTACGGCTTCCTGTCGGAGAACCGCCGCTTCGCTGAGCGGCTCGCCGAGCATGGCATCAGGTTCATCGGGCCGCGGCCGGAGCATCTCGACGCCTTCGGCCTCAAGCACAAGGCACGTGAGATCGCCGAGCGCAGCGGCGTGCCGCTGCTGCCGGGCTCAGGCCTTTTGGAGACCATCGACGAGGCAGTGCAGCAGGCGGAAGCGATCGGCTTTCCGGTGATGTTGAAGAGCACGGCGGGCGGCGGCGGCATCGGCATGCAGCTCTGCCACGACATGGTGACGCTGCGCGAGCGCTTCGAATCCGTGCAGCGCACGGCGCGGGCGAGTTTTGGCGATGCCCGGGTCTATCTCGAGCGGTTCGTCGCCCGGGCCCGCCACATCGAGGTGCAGATCTTCGGCAATGGCAAGGGCGACGTGGTCGCACTCGGCGAGCGCGACTGCTCGCTGCAGCGCCGCAACCAGAAGGTTTTTGAGGAGACGCCCGCGACGGGTCTTTCCGCCGGCATCAGGCAGCGGCTGCACGCGGCCGCGGTGGCGCTCGGCAAGGCGGTCGCCTACGAGTCCGCCGGCACCGTAGAGTTCATCTACGACGTCGAGCGCGAGGATTTCTACTTCCTCGAGGTCAACACTCGTCTCCAGGTCGAACATCCCGTCACCGAGCAGGTCACTGGCGTCGATCTCGTCGAGTGGATGATCCGGCAGGCGGCCGGCGAGGATGTGCTGGGCCAAGCCGGTTCGCTGGCGCCCAGGGGCGCGGCGATCGAGGTGCGGCTCTATGCCGAGAATCCGGGCGCCGGCTTTCGCCCGAGCGCGGGCCGGCTGACGCAGGTGACGTTCTCGCCCGACGCGCGGATCGACGGCTGGATCGAGACCGGCACAGAGGTGACGCCGTTCTACGATCCGATGCTGGCCAAGATCATCGTTGCCGCCGAGACGCGCGAGGCCGCGATCGCAAAGCTGACTCAGGCGCTGGATGAGACGGTCGTCGCCGGCATCGAGACCAATCTCGATTATCTGCGTGCGATCGCCGCCTCCGACGTGTTCCGCAGCGGGCAGGTGGCGACCAGCGTGCTCGGCGAATTCGCTTATCGACCCCGCACCATCGACGTCGTTGCGCCCGGCGCGCAGAGCGGGGTGCAGGAATTGCCCGGCCGGCTGCATCTCTGGCATGTCGGTGTGCCGCCGAGCGGCCCGATGGACGAGCGGTCGTTTCGGCTTGCCAACCGTGTGGTGGGCAATCCGGAAGTCACGACCGCGCTGGAGCTGACCGTCAACGGGCCGACCCTGCGCTTCAACTCCGATGCAATCGTCGCGCTCTCGGGCGCGCGCATGAAGGCATCGCTCGACGGCACCGAGGTGGCCTACGACGAGCCGGTTGCGGTGCGTGCCGGCCAGACGCTGGTCATCGGCAGCATCAAGGGCCCGGGTCAGCGCAGCTATCTCGCCGTGCGCGGTGGCATTGACGTGCCCGAGGTCCTCGGATCGCGCGCCGTGTTCGCGCTCGGCGCGTTCGGCGGTCATGCGACGGGCTCGCTGAAGGCCGGTGATGTGCTGCATATCGGTGCTGAGGCATCGGGCCTTGCAGCGCCGCGACACGCAACAGCGGACGAACAGCCGCAGCTCACATCGGCGTGGCAGATCGGCGTGGTCTATGGCCCGCATGGCGCGCCGGATTTTTTTCTCGACGAGGACATCGAGACGCTGTTTGCGTCGAGCTATGAGGTGCACTTCAACAGCGCCCGTACCGGGGTGCGGCTGATCGGGCCGAAGCCGCGCTGGGCGCGGAGCGACGGCGGCGAGGCCGGGCTGCATCCGTCGAACATCCACGACAATGCCTATGCGGTCGGCTCGATCGACTTCACCGGCGACATGCCGATCGTTCTCGGGCCCGACGGCCCGAGCCTCGGCGGCTTCGTCTGTCCGGCCGTCGTCGCGCGCGACGAGCTCTGGAAGGTTGGCCAGCTCCGGCCCGGCGACACCGTTCGCTTCGTTCCGGTGAAACGCGACGATCCGGTTGCCGGGCCCGCGGTGCTGCGTGCGCCCGAGCTCGGCTCGGCCATCGTCGGCCGTAACGAGGACGGCCCGATCCCGGTGGTGTACCGCCGCGCCGGCGACGACAATCTCCTGGTCGAATATGGTCCGATGGAGCTCGACATCGCGCTGCGGCTGCGCGTGCATGTGCTGGCGCAAGCGCTGGAGGAGGCAAAGCTCGGCGGCCTGATCGAGCTGACGCCCGGCATCCGCTCGCTCCAGATCCACTATGACGGCACGGCGCTGTCGCGCGGAAAACTGCTCGACGCGCTCAGGCGGATCGAGCGCGAATTGCCTGATGTCGACGCGATGCAGGTGCCGAGCCGCACCGTGCATCTGCCGCTGTCATGGCGCGATCCGCAGGCCGAGCTCGCGATGCGCAAATATCAGGAACTGGTGCGCGCGGATGCGCCGTGGTGTCCGTCGAACGTCGAGTTCATCCGGCGCATCAATGGCCTCGGCAGCGAGGACGAGGTCCGCCGCATCGTGTTCGACGCAGATTATTTCGTGCTCGGCCTCGGCGACGTCTATCTCGGTGCGCCGGTGGCAACCCCGCTGGATCCGCGGCATCGCCTCGTGACCACGAAGTACAACCCGGCGCGGACCTGGACGCCGGAAAACGCGGTCGGGATCGGCGGCGCCTATATGTGCATCTACGGCATGGAAGGGCCGGGCGGCTACCAGCTGTTCGGCCGCACCATCCAGGTCTGGAACAGCTGGCGCACGACGAAAGTGTTCGAGCCCGGCCATCCCTGGCTGCTGCGGTTCTTCGACAAGATCCGCTTCTTCCCGGTCGATGCCGACGAACTCTTGGACGCGCGCGCCGCATTCCCGCACGGGCAATACGACATCAGGATCGAGCAGGGCGAGTTCTCCTACGCCGACTATGCGAAACGACTGGCGGAGGTGCAGCCCTCAATTGCCGCGTTCAAGGCGACCCAGCAGGCCGCGTTCGACGCGGAGCGTCAGCGTTGGCGCGAGATGAAGCTCGACGACGCGCCGACGGAGACGCTTGATGCGAGCGCCGTCACGACGGGCATTCCCGATGGCCAGGTCGGAGCGTTCTCCGAGGTACCCGGCAATATCTGGAAGATCCTGGTCGAGGAGGGCGCCGCGGTTGCCGCCGGCGATGTGCTTGCCATTATCGAATCCATGAAGATGGAGATCTCGGTGCTCTCGCCGGCGGCAGGCCGGATCGCCTCGGTGCCGGTCAAGCCCGGCCAGACGTTGCGCGCCGGCGACGTCGTGGCGTTGCTCCGGCCAGGTTAGGACGGTGCGCATCGAGGCGTAACGTCCACTCAGCTCACGGCGGTGGCGCAGATGCGGATGTTGCGCGGGTTCTGAGGCGGACCAACAGCGGTCCTGCGTGCGCCATCTGAACTTCCCAGTTCGTACCGGCGGAGGGGATGTCTCGATCGGCTGCGTTCACCGGGGACTGTCGGTCACCCCTGGTTCCGAGGGCGTTCAGGAGCATCGCGAACACGATCATCATCAGAACGCCCGCAATGCTGAGCGCGATCTGAATCGAAGGGTTGTTCGAAACGTCGAACAGATCGAATTTGCTAACGAGCGCCAGCAGCACGCCGAGACAAAAGATCGGTAGCGAGTGTTCGCCACAGCTTCTCGCGCTGCGCAGCAGCGGCGCCGATAGTCCTCGCCAACCCTGGGGAACGAGCTGCAACGCCACGATCGCGAGAGCCAGGAAGTGCAGCAGTCGCAACGGACTCAGGTTCGATTTGTCCAATGGAAACAGCAGATTTGTCAGGGTCTGCGGGAGCGGCGGCTTGCTGTTCTGGCCCAATGCAAGGACCAGGCTGAACGCCAGATAGAGAATGGACAGAACCAGGGCAGGGCGCGACATCAGCCACTCTCGGATCTTCTGTCCCTCGATGACATACCATGCGCCCAGCACGATCAGGAGCTGCCAGGCCAGCGGATTGAAGAACCAGGCGTTATCGGGCCAGGCAGGAACCCGCCATCCGAAGACGTGCACCAGTGCGTAGAGCGATAACGAAAGGCCGAGCGTCACGTTTGGTGCGCGCAGCAGCAGCCACAACAGCGGTGCGAACAAGATGTGACAGATCACAAAGACCGGCAAGACATCGGTGTTGACCGGACGGTATTGCAGGACCGCGGCATGCGCGAGCGTCGCGCCGGGATGCTCGAGTAGAATCCGCGTATTGCTCGCGTCGGCAAGGGGGTCGCTGCCTGCGAGGTAGACGATGATGGCGCAGGCGAGCGTCAACAGCAGGAAAGCGGCATAGATGTCCCAACCCCGCCGCAGCGAACGGCCGATCATGTGCCTCCAGCCCTCGCGCTGATACGCCCTGCCATAAGCAAGCGCGCAGGTAACGCCGGAGATGAACATGAATATCTCGGCGGCATCGCAGAAGCCGTAGTTGCGCAGCGTCAGCCAGCTTCCGACGTTGTTCGGGATGTGATCGAGAAAGATCCACCATAACGCGATGCCGCGACAGATATCGATGCGCGGGTCGCGGCCGGTCGATCTGAACTCCGGCGGAGTTTCGCCGATCAATCGCTTCGAGCTATGTGTTCGATCATGCATTTGTCGATCTGTCCGGCGTGCGCACACGGCCTCATCGGGCAATGGCCCATGGGGCGCTCGGATGCTCCGAGGCGCGCGTGCTGGTCCAGCCTCCGGTCAACTCTTGGGATTATGTGGTGCTCCGGCTACCCGAGGGTCGGCGACGTTTTCGTCGGCCAGTCGCAATCACGGGGGCCGGCAGGATCGCTGTCTTCCGACGGCGTCTGCATGATTTCGCCGATGACCGGTATCAAAAGCTGCTTCCGCATCTCGGCGAGGCGGGCGCGACAGTATTCATGATAAAGCATGTCGAATATGGTGGGCATGATCGAACGCCTTCTTGATCACTGAGGTTAACTTCCCACGTGACAGATTTCGACCATTTCAACCGGCGGCAAAAAGCGGTGCCGGGGATGCTTTATGTCCGTTAAACTCTGCCAGCGATGTCGCTATGGCAGCAAAATAAATCCGATTTCAAAATACTTGCCTGCGCGCAGTTCCTTGAGTTCCATCGATCGCCAGCAAGTTCGTAAAGCTGATTTTCGCTTTCCACGTTGCTAGGAATATCCAAACTCAATCCGATGGCAGCAATTATAAATAGAGCCGTCGCGATCGTCTCCTCTTAAAGGAGAAATATGGCTGCGACTTTCACAAATATTATATCCGGAATATCCTGATCACCGAGTGAACCAGTTCACATCAGCATCAATCACAGGCAAGTGAGACTAGCAGACCGGTAGCGTGGCTTCTTGGACTCGTGCGCACGGATCGAGCGTAGGTCGGTGCGTGAATTGCAAAATGCAGATACTGGCTGCGGTGTGCCGCAGCATTTCGTTCTGATGTTTTGTGAAGGCTGGAGGTCCCCATGGCTACGGACGCAGCCGATTTTTCATCGTATCGATTTTCGACGCGCGACCATCCGGAGCGTATCCGGGTCCCGCTGTGGCGCGAGCACTTTGCACGATGCATCGTGCACGCCGATATCGAACCTCTATCGGACGTTCCGTTCCAGGCCGATGCGTCGCTGCACGCGGTTCAGGGTTTGCGGACGCTCGCGCTGAAGGGCACGTCCATGCGTTTCGCGCGCTTGCGAGCGAACCTTGCCGATGGCGATGACTCCATCGGTGTCATCTTCTGCTCGTCCGCGAGAAGTCGGCTGTCGCAGCGCGGCGAGGACGTTGAGCTTCGCGGCACCGATGCGATCGCAATTCTGCATTCCGAGCCCGTCAGCGTGACTTATGTCGAAGGACTGCAATTCGGCCTGGCCGTGCCGCGCGTGGCGCTTGCGCAGCGTGTGACGGATGTGGAAGACTTGGCCATGCGGCCGATCTGGCACCAAACGGAAGCATTCCGCTTGTTCACGGCATATCTGAAGTCGGTGTTCAAGACGGGAGCCCTGAGCGCTCCCGGACTTCGTGAGACGGTCGTGCACCACATCCATGATCTCGTCGCGCTCGCACTCGACGAGTGTCCTGCGTTGGGCGAGAGCAGTGCGAGCGCCGTCGTAGCTGCGCGGCAGAATGCAGCGCTCGACTACATCGCCCTCCACTTCGAGGAGCCCGGACTTAGCGTTCAAACCGTCGCACGCGGGCAGGGCATCTCGCCCCGCTATCTGCAGCGCCTGATGGCGTCGTCGGGATCATCGTTCACCGAGCGCCTCAATGAGTTGCGTCTGCAACGGGCGTTCCAGCTGCTCACGGGGTCCGATGCCGGCCGTCAGCGAATCTCCGATATCGCGCTGGAGGTGGGGTTCTCGGACGTCTCGCATTTCAACCGCTTGTTCCGGGCTCGCTTCGGCGATTCACCGCGCGGCGTTCGGTTCGGACGCAAGGGATCAAGTGGAGCCGCGCGACTCTGATCGAGAAAGAGGCGTCTGCCTAGTCCAACAGCCGATGTTCGCGGATTCTTGAGGCCGTCTGCCTCACACCTCGAGCCATTCCTCGCGGATGGCGGCGTTGTTCTTGAGTTGCTCGGGCGTGCCTTCGAACACGACGCGGCCGTGGCCCATGATGTAGACCCGGTTCGAGATCTTCATCGCGATCGACAGCTTCTGCTCGACCAGGAGGATGGCGACGCCGGCTTTCGCGATCCGCGCGATCAGCTCGCCGACCTGCTGCACGATCAGCGGCGCCAAGCCTTCGGTCGGCTCGTCGATCATCATCAGCTCGGGGTCGCCAAGCAATGTCCGGCAGGTGGTCAGCATCTGCTTCTCGCCGCCCGACAGCACGCCGGCCGGCGTGTCGGCGCGGCGGGCGAGATTGGGGAACATGTCGAGCATCTCCTGCAGTCGCCACTTGCCGGGACGACGCGGGTCCTTGATGCCGAGGATCAGGTTCTGGCGCACCGTCAGGCTCGGGAAGATGTCGCGATGCTCGGGCACATAGCCGAGCCCGAGGCGGGCGATCTTGTGGCTCGGCAGGCCTGCGATGTCCTGGCCCTTGAAGCGGATGGTGCCCTGCGGCGGCACCTCGCCCATGATCGCCTTGACGGTGGTCGAGCGGCCGACGCCGTTGCGGCCGAGCAGACTCACCACCTCGCCGGCCGCGATGTCGAGATCGACGCCCTGCAGAATGTGGCTCTTGCCGTAATAGGCGTGAAGATTCCTGACCTCGAGCATCAGTCGACCTCCTCGCCGAGATAGGCTTCCTTGACCTTCGGGTTGCCGCGGATTTCCTCCGGCGTGCCGGAGGCGATGATGTGGCCGTAGACCAAAACCGAGATGCGGTCGGCGAGGCCGAACACCACGCTCATGTCGTGCTCGACGATGACGAGCGTGCGGCCCTCGGTGAGGCGGCGGATCAGCGCGACGGCGCGTTCCGTCTCGGCATGGCTCATGCCCGCGGTCGGCTCGTCCAGCATGATGACGCTGGCGCCGCCGGCGATGGTGATGCCGATCTCGAGCTCGCGCTGCTCGGCATAGGTGAGCAAGCCCGCCGGCACGTCGCGGCGATGGCTGAGATGGATGTCGTCGAGGATCTGCGCGGTGCGCTGCTTCACCTCGGGCAGGCTGTCGACGTTCTTCCAGAACGCATAGCGGTGACCGGTCGCCCACAGCACGGCGCAGCGGACATTCTCCCACACCGTCATGCGGGCGAACACGTTGGTGACCTGGAACGAGCGCGACAGCCCGCGCCGGTTGATCTCGAACGGCCGCAGGCCCGAGGTCACCTCGCCGTTGAGGCGGATCTCGCCCGAGGTCGGCTTGATGTGGCCGCTGATCAGGTTGAACGTCGTCGACTTGCCAGCGCCGTTCGGGCCGATGATGGCGTGACGTTCGCCCTTGGCGACGCTCAAGTTGAGGTCGCGGATGATCTGGACATTGCCGAAGCTCTTCTCGACGGCGTTGACTTGGATGGCAGCGGTCATGCGAGATACCCCCGATCACGGGCCACCGTCGCGGCGCGGTCCCAGGCTTCCGCGACGCGCCGCCAGGTGATGCGCGCGACCAGGAAGCCGCCGACCACCAGAACCGCGGCGGCCGCCCAGGTCGTCGGCGCGGTGGCGACGAAGGGGATGCCGAGCAGGTTGATGACGTCGCCGCCCGAGAAGCGCGCGACGGTTTCGATCGTCAGGATGATGCCGAGCGCAAACGCCAGCGTCGGGATCGCCGCGACCAGATAGGACGGGATCACGGTGCCGAGCGTGCCGGCGCGGATCAGCGGACGGTGCTTCATCAGGATGCCGGCGATGCCGCCCGGCGCGAACATCACGATGCCAATGAAGATGACGCCGAAATAGAGCTGCCAGACTGAGGTGACGCTGGTCAACCCGAGTTGCAGATAGGTCACGAGGATGGCGCCGAGGATCGGGCCGAAGAAATAGGCGGTGCCGCCGATGAAGGCGGAGAACAGCACGAGGCCCGATTGCGTCGCGCCGAGATAGGCGGAGTTGGCGATCTCGAAATTGATCGCGGTCAGCCCGCCGGCGATGCCGGCGAAGAAGCCCGCGAACATGTAGGCGAGATAGCGCACCACATGCGGATCGTAGCCGATGAACTCGACGCGCTCCGGATTGTCGCGCACCGCGTTGCAGATCCGGCCCAAGGGC
>NZ_JASGSR010000091.1:0-32919 GCF_040446015.1 Bradyrhizobium sp. INPA03-11B | reverse complement strand
ATGCATTGCCGATTCTGGAATCCCAGGCTCAGCGTCCGAGTCAATCTGTCGCATCAGATCTGTGCATGCCCTAGTGCTTTCGCAGGGACGACAGTGGTTTTGTGGCCCGGCCAGCGGACCCACCATGTCGCTCCCGATATGTAAGTAGCCCCTCACTGCTCCCGCAACATGATCAGCGGGTCGGCACTGTCGGGGACGCGGCGCCACTGGGCGTTGTCATCGGCCTCGAACTGCCAGGTCTCGCCCTTGGCCGACATCAGGATCATCTGGCCGTGATCGAGCCGCCACGTCGTCGGGTTGAAGGCGGCGACCGCGGGATCGCATTTGCCTTTCATGAACACCTGGAAATTGTCGTTGCCGGCGTCGGTGTTGGTCAGCACCAGGGCGCAGATCGCCTGGCCGTTGCCGCGCACCATCGACCAGTCGCCGATCATCTGGTCCATCGACTTGGCGAGCGAGCGGGCAGCGGCGAGATTTTGCAGGATGTAGACTCCCTCGTTGGTGCGCTTGCCCTCGAAGATGCCGGTCTCGACCTCGGTGAAATCGATCACGGCCTCGTCGGCCGCATTGTGCAGCCGTACGATGTCGCCGAGGCCCTTGATGCTCCAACCGGTGATGTCCTTGGTGAAGGGCAGCGCCGCGGCGCAGGCCGGCTCGAGCTCGAGCTTGAAACCTTGCGGCGTCGCATCGCTCTTCAGCGTCACGACGCAGGTCTTGCTGCGCTCGGTGGTGGCGAGCTCCCACTGCCCGATCATGTCCTTCTTCAACGTCGTGACATCCTGCGCGGCTGCCGAACCGCACGCGGCCAGCAGCAGACACAGCACGACGTTGAAGCGGGACAATGCCATCAGCGATCCCTAACGGGCGTCTCGGCAACCGGCGTCAGCGGCGGCTTGCCGGCGAACCAGTTCGTGATGTTATCAACCACAAGCTGGTCCATCGCGTTGCGCGTCACCACCGAGGCCGAACCGATATGCGGCAGCAGCACGACGTTCTGCATCGCCTTCAGCTCGTCCGGCACGTTCGGCTCGGCCGCGAACACGTCGAGACCGGCGGCCAGGATCGTGCCGGATTTCAGCGCAGCGACCAGCGCCGGCTCGTCGACCACGGAGCCGCGCGCGACATTGATCAGCACGCCGCGCGGGCCGAGCGCCTTCAGCACGTCGGCATTGATCATCTTCGCGGTCGAGGCGCCGCCCGGCACGATGACGATCAGGGTATCGACCGCCTTCGCCATCTCGATCAGGTCGGGATAGTGCTTGTAGGAGACGTCCTTGGACGGATTGCGCGAGTGATAGGACACCGGCACCCGCGAGGCCTCGAGGCGGCGCCCGATCGCCTGGCCGATCCGGCCCATGCCGACGATGCCGATCTTGCGGTCGCGCAGCGAACCGACGCTGAGCGGATAATTCTGGGTCTGCCACAGGCCGGAGCGCACGTAGCGATCGGCCTTGACGAACTCGCGCAGCGTCGCGATCAGCAGCCCCATCGCGACGTCGGCGACCTCCTCGGTCAGCACGTCGGGCGTGTTGGTGACCACGATATTGTGATCGCGCGCATAGGCGGAATCGACATGGTCGTAGCCGACGCCGAAGCTGCCGACGATCTCGAGCTTCGGGAACAACGCCATCGCGGTCTTGTCGGTCGCCATCGTGTGATAGGTGACGGCGATGCCGCGGATCTTGCCCATCGTGTCGGGCGTCAGGCGCTCGAGGTCGCCGCGGCTCTCGGCCTTGTGCAGCACGTACTGGTCGGAAAACCCGTTTTCGAGGATTGGCCGGATCGGTCCATAAATCAGCAGATCGATCTTTTCGGAAGAAATCGGGGCCATCAACTTTCCTTTCCTAACGCGCTCTCATGCCAACGCCGCAACAACAGGTGCGAAACTAGCGCCAGCAACCCATAAATGACAATCCCGGCCAGCGATAGCAGCAGAAGTGCTGCGAACATGCGGGGAATATTCAGCCGATAGCCGGATTCGGCGATCCGGAACGCAAGGCCCGAGCCGGCACCGGCGCTGCCCGCCGCGATCTCCGCGACCACGGCGCCGATCAGCGACAGGCCGCCGGCGATGCGCAGGCCGCCGAGGATGTAGGGCAGCGCCGCGGGCAGCTTCAGGAACAGCAGCGTCTGCAGCCTCGACGCGCCATAAAGTTGAAACAAACCGGCGAGGTTGCGATCGACCGAGTTGAGGCCGAGCGTGGTGTTCGACAGCACCGGAAAGAACGCCACGATCCAGGCGCAGACGATCACGGCGGTTTGCTGCTGCAGATAGATCAAGAGCAGCGGCGCGATCGCGATCACGGGGGTGACCTGCAAGACCACCGCATAGGGAAACAGCGAATATTCCAGCCATTTCGACTGGTTGAACAGCAGCGCCAGCACGACGCCGCCGACCGCGGCGGCAATGAAGCCCTCGAGCGTGGTCAGCAGCGTGACGCCGAGCGATTGCGACAAGATCGGCCAATCCGCAACCAGCGTCTTCAGCACCAGGAGCGGGCTCGGCAGCACATAGGGCTGGATGCCGTAGGTGCGGACGATCGCTTCCCAGAGCACGAGCCCCGCGGCGAACACCGCGACGGGAAGCAGAAAACGGATGAGATCCTGCGGAGACTTCATGCGCCCGCCTGCCCTGCATAGGATGGCGCCAGCGCATGGGAGACCTCGCGGCAGAACGCGGCATATTCGGCCGAGGTGCGGAACTCCTCGCCGCGCGGCTCGGTCGATGCAATGCGAAACTCGGCGCCGATCCGGCCCGGACGCGCCGTCATCACGATCACGCGCTCCGAGAGATAGACCGACTCGAACACCGAGTGCGTCACGAAGATGACGGTCTTGTGCAAGTCGCGCCACAGCGACAGCAGATCGTTGTTGAGGCGAAAGCGCGTGATCTCGTCGAGCGCCGCGAACGGCTCGTCCATCAGCAGGATGTCAGGATCGGTGACCAGCGCGCGCGCCAGCGACACCCGCATCTTCATGCCGCCGGACAATTCGCGCGGATAGGCGCCGGCGAACTCCGCCAGCCCGACCTGATCGAGCGCAGCATCGATGCGCATTTCGGCGTCAGCCACCGGCGCACGGGCAAGCTTCAGCGGAAGGCGGACATTGTCGCGCACGGTGGCCCACGGCATCAGGGTCGGCTCCTGGAACACGAAGCCGATCCTGTGGCTGCCGCGCCGCTCGGTGCCGTGATGCGCGAGCTCGACCGTGCCTGTGCTCGGTGTGGCGAGGCCTGCGATAATTCGCAGCGCGGTGGATTTGCCGCAACCGGAGGGTCCGAGCAGCGAGACGAACTCGCCGCGCTTCACATCGAGGTCGAGCGGCCCGAGCGCCATCACTCCGCTATCATAAGTCTTGGTGACGCCGCGCAGGCGCACCGCTGGTCCACTGGCATCGGCTTTCGGCACGGCGCTCTCTACCATCGACGGCTGGATATTGCTGAGCGCGATCGTGCCGCGAAGGACACCTCTCCCCATCGGGGAGAGGTCGCGCCGAAGGCGCGGGTGAGGGGGTGCAGGTCCCACGAGAGGCCGGGACCCCTCACCCGGATCGCATCTGGCGATGCGATCCGACCTCTCCCACAGGGGGAGAGGTAGACTGCCGACGCCGCAACATTCGCGTCAAAGTTCATCGCGTCCGCAGCCGTCAGTTCTTCGGCCGGAGTTCGACGCCGACCGCCTTGTTGACGAAGCGCAGCGTGTAGCCCTGGCGATAGTCGATGGTGCTCTTGACCACGCCGGCGCGCACCATCTTGTCGAAGAAGCTCGCCATCCGCTCATCGGTCATGGCGCCGATGCCGTTCTTGATGGAGTCGCCGGAATCGACGATGCCGTACTCGCGCATCTTGGCGACGCAATAGGCGAGCAGCTCGTCGTTCATGTCGGGATTGAGCTTCTTGATCATCGCATTGCCGGCCGAATTGTCGCCGTAGACATAATGGTACCAGCCGACAATCGACGCATCGACGAAGCGCTGCACCAGGTCCGGCTTCTTGTCGACCAGGTCGCGGCGGGTCTCGATCAAGGTCGAATAGGAGTTGAAGCCGTAATCGGCGAGCAGCAGCACGTTCGGCTTGAAGCCGGCGGCCTTCTCGACCGCAAAGGGCTCGGAGGTGACATAGCCCTGCATCGCGGTCTGCTTGTTCACGATGAAGGGCTGCGGGTTGAACGTGTAGGGCTTCACCTTGTTCTCGTCGAAGCCGTATTCGGATTTCAGCCACTGGAAGTAGCTGGTGATGCCTTCCTTCGAGATCAGCAGCGTCAGCGGCTTCAGGTCCTCGATCTTGCTGACCTTAACCTCCGGGTGGGTCAGGAAGACCTGCGGGTCCTTCTGGAACATGGTCGCGACGGCGACCAGCGGCACGTTGTTGGTGACGGCGTCGAAGGTCTGCAGCGAGTTCGCACTCATGAAGAAGTCGAGCTTGCCCGCGATCAGGAGCATGCGGTTGTTCTCGTTGGGACCGCCGGGCACGATGGTGACGTCGAGGCCGTATTTCTTGTAGGTGCCGTCGGCAAGCGCCTGGAAGAACCCGCCATGCTCGCCCTCGGCGACCCAATTGGTGCCGAACGAGACCTTGTCCAAGGTCTTGTCCGAGCTCTGCGCCCGCGCCGGGACGAGACCTGCGGAAACGCCGAGGGTGGCGGCCAGCAGCGCTGTGGTTAACGCTCGCAGCAAAAAGGCCGGGATCATGGTTGGACTCCGTCTGATATTATGGCCCATGATGGAAGGCGGGAAGACGTGGACCGCGCCCGGAGACGCGAACACCCCACTGATGTTAAACAAACTAGCCTGCAAATCCATCCCATGAAACGCTTGTATTGAAACGACCGGCTTGATGACCTCGACGCTTCCGCCCCGTGACTGGACCGCCATCCATTGGCCGGATATCGCCAAGGGCGCGGCCGCGCGCTGGATCGCGGTGCTGCCACTGGCCGCGACCGAGCAGCACGGACCGCATCTGCCGCTTGGAACCGACGTCATGATCGGCGAGGCGTATCTGACGCGGGTGCAGGCGCTGCTGCCGGCGGCCATCCCGGCGACGTTCCTGCCCGTGCAGCCGGTCGGCATCTCCACCGAGCACATCGATTTTCCGGGCACGCTGACCCTGCCGACCAACGTGGCGCTGAACAGCTGGATGGCGCTCGGCGAGAGCGTGGCACGCGCCGGGATCAGGAAGCTCGTAGTGGTGACCAGCCATGGCGGCAACTCCGCCGCGATGCAACTCGTCGCGCAGGATCTGCGCGCGCAACACAAAATGCTGGTGGTGACCACGAGCTGGTCGCGCTTCGGCACGCCGGACGGGCTGTTCGAGGCCGACGAACTGCGCCACGGCATCCATGGTGGCGCGGTCGAGACCTCGATCATGCTGGCGAAATATCCGCAACATGTGCGGAAGGATGCAATCGCGGACTTCAAGCCCGCGAGCATTCAGATCGAGAAGGATCACCGCTGGCTGTCGACCCAGCGGCCGGCGCCGTTCGCCTGGCAGGCGCAGGACCTCAATCCAAGCGGCGCGATCGGCGATGCGACCAAGGCTTCCGCGGACAAGGGCGAGCAGCTGCTCGAGCACGGCGCGCGTGCGTTCTGCGAGCTGCTTGCCGACGTCGACAGGTTCGATCCGGGCGTATTCGGGGGCAACTGACCGGGTCTGCCTGGTCCTCCTGACGCTTGATCAGTAGGGTTGAGCTGAAAGTGGCGTCGAAGATTCACCTCTCCCTTGGGAGAGGTGCACCGAGCTTGCCGCGAGCCGATTTAAACTCATCTCGCTGCGTTTTGCTCGCGACGAAACAATTCACGAAACCATATTTCCCGGCCGGGCTTCGAACCGGAACCGGAAAGCCTCCGTCCAACGGGCATGCGGACCAAACCGGCGCCGCGCTCAAACAGGATGGAGTATCCCATGTCGATCAAGACCAAGTTTGCCGCCCTCGCCCTCACCGCGCTCGCCGTGACCGGCACCATCGCGTCCACCACCTCGCAGGCCGAAGCCAAGCCGTATGGCTGGGGCTGGGGCGTTGGCGCGGGCCTCGTCGGCGCCGCCATCGTCGGCAGCGCGATCGCGGCCAGTGACGGCTACTACGACGCCGGCTATCGCCGCTGTGGCTGGGTGCGCCAGTTCGACGCCTACGGCAACTACATCGGCCGCGTGCGCACCTGCTACTGATCGACGGGTTTTTCCAAAGGCTGCGGATCCTGCGTTCGGCACGGGTCCTCATCCACCCCGTGTCGCACACGACCCGTCCCGGTGATCCCCCCGGGCGGGTCAACCTTCGTCAGCTCGCTGACATACCGGCGCGGGTCACAGATATTTCGCGATCAGCCGGAAGTCGCGCAACACATTGCGGCCCTTCGGGCCTGATGCCTTCAGCGTCTCCTCCAGGCTGTGGCCGATGTGATCGTGGATCAGCGCCTTCTTGGCGCTCTCGATCGCGCTCTCCACCGCCTGCAATTGCTGGGCGATCTGCGCACAGGGCCGGCCCTGCTCGATCATCTCGACGATGGTCTCGAGATGGCCGTTGGCGCGCTTGAGGCGCCGGGCGATGGCAACGTGCGGATGGTCGTCGGACATATGGTTCTCCTATCCTCCCTGGAGGATAATCATGATCCTCCCCGGAGGATAGCAGATTCGGCTTGACACGCGTTTGTGTCAGGCATAGTGCCCGATTGTCGGAACATTCGTTCCGCGCCGGGGTTTTACCCCAGAGACCAACCCGACCACGAGCCAGCACAGAAGGCACATGGGCAGTAGCAACTCAGGCGACAGTAGACCCACGACGGGACTGTTGACGCCGCAACACAGCAAGACTGATCGCGCAGATTTCGCCTGCGTGGATGGGTGGTCGCGCCTCAGCTGATCGCCTGCTCCTCACCGGCCTGCCGCGCGACAGCGGAAGTGGAGGTGAGCGATGTTCGAAAAGCTCGCAAAATTCCGGCCGTTTGAGCCGCGGCAGATCCGGCCGCGGGCGGCCACCTATTCCAATGACAACCTGCCGGGTTTTCGCCGCCCGGCGGACCGCCGGCGTCCAACCCCGGCCTGCCATTGGATCCTGATCGACGGCCGGCTGGAGTGCCGGTGGATCGTCGAAACCACCCTCGAATCATCAGCGAATGATCTCGACCGACAGCGGCGCGCGGACCGGCATTCCGGCCCGCGCGCAACAATCGCGCGTTTCGCCGCAAAGATGACCGCAACCGCCTGAAGGACCGGCATGGACGAAGGACCTAGTTGTCCCGTTGCGCGCGATCGCGGCGCGACAACGGGACGCCCTCCGGGGAACGACATCAGTTTTGGAATTGCCGCTGCTCACGGCAGCGGAGGTTGCGCGCGCGCCTAGCCGCTCCGCGTCCCTCGTGCCGTGCCCAACGGGCAGCGAGGAGACGATCGGAGCAAGCATGACAAAGACCGCAAGACATATCGCAACAGAACCGTCGCGCCGGCAGAGGCGCTTCGTCCAAAGCCCGCTCGACCCGGTGATGCAGAGCCTTGCCGGCATCATCGGCGAAAGCGCCGGCCTCGTGGGCCACCTCGCAGCACTCGGCATCGTGCTCGTTTTCGATACCGGCACCACGGCACCGAGGCGCCCGCCCGCGGCAACGCCACGGCCGGCACCCGATGCGGCCAACATTGTCCGTTTCCCGACTCGCCGAAACGCCAAGCCACGCAATTGAGAAGGAATGAGTCATGACCGTCGTCAATGACTTGAAGATGCGCGCCTCCGGTCGTGAGGCCACCGCCAACCCGGACGGCACCGCCGTGCTGGACAATGCCCATCTCGGCGACATCCGCGGCGCGCTCGGCAGCATCGCGCGGGACGACACCGCGCCGCGCGCGACCCTGCTTGCCCGCCTGAAGACCCTGCTGGCCATCGTCGGCCCCGGCCTGATCGTGATGGTCGGCGACAACGACGCCGGCGCCTTCGGCACCTATACCCAGGCCGGCCAGAACTACGGCACCACGCTGCTGTGGACGCTGCTGCTGCTGATCCCCGTGCTCTACGTCAACCAGGAGATGGTGGTGCGGCTCGGCGCCGTCACCGGCGTCGGCCACGCGCGGCTGATCTTCGAGCGTTTCGGCAAGTTCTGGGGCGCCTTCAGCGTCATCGACCTCCTGGTGCTGAACGCACTGACCATCGTCACCGAATTCATCGGCATCACTTTCGCGCTCAGTTTTCTCGGCGTCTCGCAGTTCTGGGGCGTATTGGCTTCGGCTGTCATCGTGATGCTGGCGGTCTCGACCGGCGACTTCCGCCGTTTCGAACGCTTCGGCATCGTGCTGGTCGCCGGCAGCCTGCTGCTGGTGCCTGTCATCCTGATGGTGCATCCGCCGATCGGGCAGATCGCCTCGGACTTCTTCGTGCCGAAGATGCCGCACGACGCCAAGCTCAGCGAAGTGATGCTGCTGATCGTCGCGATCGTCGGCACCACCGTGGCGCCGTGGCAATTGTTCTTCCAGCAGAGCTACATCGTCGACAAGCGGATCACGCCGCGCTTCATCCGCTATGAGCGGATGGATCTGTGCATCGGCATCGTGCTGGTCGTGGTCGGTGCCGTGGCGATGATCTCGTTCTGCGCGGAGGTGTTCGCAGGAAGGCCCGAATTCGGCAATTACACCGACGCGCTGGGGACCGCAGTGGGACTCGAGAGATATGCCGGCCGGCTGCCGGCGGTGCTGTTTGCGCTGGCGCTGCTCGATGCCTGCATCATCGGTGCGGCGGCAGTGTCTCTCTCGACCGCCTATGCGATCGGCGACGTGTTCGCGGTCAAGCACTCGCTGCACCGCAAGCCGTGGGACGCGAAAGGCTTCTACAGCGTCTATTGCGGGCTGATCGTGCTCGCCGCCGTGCTGGTGCTGACGCCCGGCACGCCGCTCGGGCTGCTCACCAACGCGGTGCAGACGCTCGCCGGCGTGCTGCTGCCGAGCGCGACGGTGTTCCTGCTGCTGCTCTGCAACGACCGCCACATCCTCGGACCCTGGATCAACTCGACCCGGCTGAACCTGTTCACCGGCGCTGTCGTGGCCGGGCTGGTGATGCTGTCGGTGATCCTGACCGCCGCGGTGCTGTTCCCCGATCTCGGCGAGGCCTGGATCATCGGCGTCCTGGTCGGCGGCAGCGTGCTGGCACTTGCAGTCACCGCGCTGGTCAAGCTGTACGAGGTGCTGTCGGGCGGCAACGCCTCGTTCCGCTTCAAGCGGCACTACCCGCCGCTGTTCGACCGCGACACCTGGCGGATGCCGCCGCTCGACCGGCTGCCGCCGGCGCGGCTCAGCCCACTGAGCCGGATCTGGATGATCGTGCTGCGCTTCTATCTGGTCGTCGCCGCCGGGCTCGTGCTGCTGCGGATCGTCCAGCTCGCCACGGTCGGGGCGTGACGGCCGTGTCCCTCGGTCGCGGCCGTCGATGGGGCGCGATCGTGTTGTTCAGGCTGGCGAGCGCCATCCTGCGCGGCGCAACCGCGCTCCATCAGCGACGCATGATTTCAGGCGCCGGCTTAAGGACGGCGCTGTCGATGGTGCGATGTGTGGAAAGGGCCGGCGCGAGGATCGTGCTCGGCAGGGCAGCGCAACCGGCATTCATCAAGACTGGGGAGGACGACAATGGTGGCGTCGATTGAACGGCCGGGGCTCGGCCGATTTGCCACAGGCGGGTGTTCGATCGCAACCAGGGAGGGCTGCTGCCGCGCGCTGTTACGTGACTGTCATAGTGGCATGCAAATCGAAGAGGTATCCGGAGCGCCTCAGTTGCTATTGCGAATGATTTGCAATAAGCATCAGGGGATGCTAGGTGCTGATCTGGCTTTGGATGGGACGACACGGATCGGACCGGGGACGGCGGGCGATGACTTCAAATCTCGGGTGGCAAGTGGCCGCCAAATCTGCAATGCCGGGCGAAACCGCCAACCGTTCGCGGAAAGCCGCGTCATGACCTGCGTCCGCCTCTCCCGGGTTCGGATCGCCGCCGGCGCAGCGCTCGGCGCGGCCGCATTCGGCACGCCTGCCGCCGCGGCCGACATGGCCGTCAAGTCACCGGCCCTGAACGCGGTCTACAGCTGGACCGGCTTCTACGTCGGCGGCCATGTCGGCTATGGCGACGGCACGCTCGGTCCCAATACCAATCCGCTTCCCCTGCAGGCCGTCTTCTTTCCACACAGCATCACGGGTGGGATCGGCGGCTTCCAGGTCGGGTACAATCACCAGTTCGCGAACCGCTTCGTGCTCGGCGTCGAGGCCGATGCGACATTCGTCGGGCCGGTCGATCTGCCGCGGCGCATGCTCGGCCCCTTCAACTCCTCGATCGACTATGTCGGCACCGTGCGCGGCCGTGCCGGCTACGCCCTCAACGGCTGGATGCCTTATGTCACCGGCGGCTTCGCCTGGGGCCGCACCCAGGTCCGGGTCAATGACAATGCCGGCAACGTCGTCTCCGAACCGGGGCAGTATCAAACCGGATGGACCGTCGGCGCCGGCGCCGAATTTGCGCTGAGCGGCAACTGGACGGCCAAACTCGAATACGACTACATCGACTTGTCGCGCCGTACGATCGGTCTTGGCGACTTCGGCATGCCCGGCGTCAGCATCGACCCGCGGCTGCACCTGCTGAAATTTGGGCTGAACTACCAGCTCGGCGACTCGCCATGGTCGGCGACCCCGAGCAAGCCCCTGCTGCCGGAATCCGACAATTGGTCGGTGCATGCGCAGACGACGCTGATCGGACAGGGCTACCCGGCCTTTCGCGCGGCCTATAGCGGCACCAACAGCCTCCCGGCGGGCGGACTGGCGCAGCAGACCTGGACCACGACCGCGTTCCTCGGCGTCAAGCTGTGGGAGGGTGGCGAATTCTACTTCAACCCGGAAACCGCCCAGGGCTTCGGCCTCAACGGCACGCTCGGCCTTGCCGGCTTCCCGAACGGTGAAGCCCAGAAGGCCGGCGCCGAATATCCGAGGATTCGGCCGCAACGTTACTACTTCAAGCAAACCTTCGGCTTCGGCGGCGAGCAGGAGGACGTTCCCGACGGTCCCAACCAGGTCGCGGGCAAGCGCGACATCGATCGCCTCACCCTGATCGTCGGCCGTTTCGCGATCGGCGATTTCTTCGACGGCAATTCCTACGCCAAGGACCCGCGCGCCGACTTCATGAACTGGGCGATGTGGGCGTCGGCCGCCTACGACTTCCCGGCCGACCTGCCTGGCTACACCCGCGGTGCCGTGGTCGAATTCAACCGCAAGGACTGGGCGGTGCGCGCCGGCGTGTTCCAGGTGCCCAATGCGCCGAACAGCGACGTCTTGATCTCCAATCCCAACAATGGCGGTGCGGTGGTCGAGTTCGAGGGGCGCTATTCGATCTTCGACCAGCCCGGCAAGCTGCGGGTCGGCGTGTTCGGCAATCGCGGCAACACCGGCAATTATCGCCAGGCGCTGGCGATCGAGGACGCCAACCCGGCGCTCGACATCAACGACGTGATGGCCGGCATCCGCAAGGACAACACCAAATACGGCTTCTACCTCAACGGCGAGCAGCAGATCGCAACCGATGTCGGCCTGTTCGGCCGCC
The DNA here is from genome assembly GCF_040446015.1 of Bradyrhizobium sp. INPA03-11B. NCBI lineage: Bacteria > Pseudomonadati > Pseudomonadota > Alphaproteobacteria > Hyphomicrobiales > Nitrobacteraceae > Bradyrhizobium > Bradyrhizobium sp. INPA03-11B. The sequence goes on along the minus strand of NZ_JASGSR010000091.1, from coordinate 21,370 downwards.
TGAGCTGGAATGACGGCCGCAACGAGATCCTGTCGTTCACCGATGTCGATCGCAGCGTCTCCGGCGGCCTGTCGATCAAGGGCAGCTCCTGGGGCCGGGCCAATGACACGATCGGCATCGGCGGCGCCGTCAACGGGCTGTCATCGGTCCATCGCGACTACCTCGCCGCCGGCGGCCTCGGTCTTCTGATCGGCGACGGCGCGCTGAACTACAGTCCGGAGCGGATCTTCGAGACCTACTACGCCTACCAGGTGAACAAGAACCTGACGCTGACCGCGGACTATCAGTTCATCACCAACCCCGCCTACAACGCCGACCGCGGCCCGGTGCACATCATCTCCGGCCGCATCCACGGCGAGTTCTGACAGGCACCGCCTCCCGTCATTGCGAGCGAAGCGAAGCAATCCATAGCGCCGCGTATGCCGAAGCATGGATTGCTTCGTCGCTTCGCTCCTCGCAATGACGGTTGAATTGGTTGGGCAGCAAACGCCCTCCCCCACTCAGATATATGTAGACCCCCCGGGCTTGCCGCAAGCCCGGGGTTATCCCGTAGAACGCGCGCCCAATCGAACGGAGGAGTGCGGGATGCGGGAACATGCTGTGGTGATTGCCGGCGGAGGTCCGACCGGGCTGATGCTGGCGGGCGAGCTGGCGCTGGCCGGCGTCGATGTCGCGGTCGTCGAGCGGCGCGCGAGAGCGGACCTGATCGGCTCGCGGGCGGGCGGCCTGCATGCGCGCACCATCGAGGTGCTCGATCAGCGCGGCATCGGCGACCGCTTCGTCGCGCAGGGGACGCGCCATCCCGCGGTGCTGTTCCACTCGCATCTGGTTCCGCTCGATATCACCGACTTTCCGACCCGGCGCAATTTCACGCTCGGGCTGTTCCAGACCCATACCGAGCGCATTCTCGGCGAATGGGTGAGCGAGCTCGCGGTGCCGATCTATCGCGCGCGCGAGGTGACCGGCTTTGCGCAGGACGACGCCGGCGTCGATGTCGAACTGTCGGACGGCCGGCTCCGCGCGCAGTATCTCGTCGGCTGCGATGGCGGCCGGAGCATCGTGCGCAAAGCGGCCGGCATCGAATTCGCCGGATGGGATCCGACCAGGAGCTGGCTGATCGCCGAAGCCGAGATGTCCAGCGAACCGCAATGGGGCTTTCGCCAGGACGACACCGGCACCTATGCGATCGGCAAGGTGGAAGACAGCGGGCGGGTGCGGGTCGTGCTGACCGAGCGGCAGCTCGGCACCGACAGAGAGCCGACCCTGCGCGACGTCAGCGAGACGCTGGCCGCCGCGTACGGCACCGATTTCGGCATTCACAGCCCGGCCTGGATCTCGCGCTTCACCGACATGACCCGGCAGGCGGTGAGCTATCGCAAGCAGCGCGTGCTGCTGGCCGGCGATGCCGCCCATGTGCATCCGCCGATGGGCGGACAGGGCCTCAATATCGGCGTGCAGGACGGGGTGAATCTGGGCTGGAAGCTCGCCCAGGTGGTGAAGCTGATATCGCCGGACAGCCTGCTCGACAGCTATCAGACCGAACGGCATCCGGTCGCGGCCCGCGTGCTGCGCAACACCATGGCGCACGTCGCGCTCAGCCGCACCGATGCGCGCAGCAAGGCGCTGAACGAAATCGTTTCCGACCTGCTCCGCATGGACGAGCCGCGCCGGCGATTTGTCGCGATGATGTCGGGCCTCGACCTGCATTACGATCTCGGCTGTGGCCATCCGCTGCTCGGACGCCGCATGCCCGACCTCGACCTCGTCACTGCCGACGGCCCGCGCCGGGTCTTCGCGCTGGTGCACCAGGCGCGGCCGGTGCTGCTGAATTTCGGCGAGCCCGGCAGCATCGACATCGCGGGATGGGCCGATCGGGTTCAGCTGGTCGACGCCGACGATGCCGGCGCCTTCGTGCTTCCCGCGCTCGGCCCGGTTCCGGCACCCGCCGCAGTGCTGATCCGGCCCGACGGCTACGTGGCGTGGGTCGGAGACCGGACGCAGACCGGGCTCACGGAAGCGCTGACCAAATGGTTCGGCGCGCCGACGTAAGTGGGACGCCCTACCCGGCAGGCTGGAACGAATCCGCGCGCGCCATCGCCCAGGCGTCGCGGAAGCGGCGGTCCTGGGTGCCTTCGAGCAGCTCGCCCGGGCGCAGCGTCGGATAGAGCTCGGCGAAAGTGCTGACCTCGGTGGTCGAGCTGCGCTGCGAGAAGTGGATCGGGCGCAATTCCTTGGTGTGCTCGAGGCCGGCGGCGGCGAGCAGCTCGGTCAGCGCGTGCAGGGTCGAGTGATGGTAGTTGTACACGCGCTCGATCTTGTCCGGCACATAGAGCGCGCGGTTGCGGATCGGGTCCTGCGAGGTGACGCCGGTCGGGCAGCGGTCGGTGTGGCAGCTCAGCGACTGGATACAGCCGAGCGCGAACATGAAGCCGCGGGCCGAATTGCACCAGTCGGCGCCGATCGCCATCGCGCGCGCCATATCGAAGGCGGTGGCGACCTTGCCCGAAGCGCCGATCTTGATGCGGTCGCGCGCACCGATGCCGATCAGCGCGTTGTGGACGAAATTGACGCCCTCGCGCATCGGCATGCCCAAATGGTCCATGAACTCGAGCGGCGCGGCGCCGGTGCCGCCTTCATTGCCGTCGACCACGATGAAGTCGGGATAGAGCCCGCTCTCCTTCATCGCCTTGCAGATCGCCAGGAACTCCCAGGGATGGCCGATGCACATCTTGAAGCCGGCCGGCTTGCCGCCGGACAGCTTTCGCATCTGGGCGACGAATTCCATCATCTGGATCGGCGTCGAGAACGCCTTGTGATAGGCGGGAGAGATGCAGTCCTCGCCCATCGGCACGCCGCGGATCTTGGAAATCTCCTCGGAGACCTTCGCGGCCGGCAGCACGCCGCCATGGCCGGGCTTGGCGCCCTGGCTGATCTTGAGCTCGACCATCTTGATCTGGTCGTCGCCCGCGACGCTTGCAAAGAGCTCCGGATTGAAGGTGCCGTCTCGGTTGCGGCAGCCGAAATAGCCGGAGCCGACCTCCCAGATGATGTCGCCGCCCATCTCGCGGTGATAGGGGCTGACGCCGCCCTCACCGGTGTCGTGGGCGAAGCCGCCCTTCTTGGCGCCGGCATTCAGCGCCCGCACCGCGTTCGGGCTGAGCGCGCCGAAGCTCATCGCCGAGATGTTGAAGACCGAGGCCGAATACGGCTTGGTGCAGTCGGGCCCGCCGATGGTGATGCGGAATTTCTCGTCGGCACGCGGCTTCGGCGCCACCGAATGGTGCATCCACTCGTAGCCCTCGCGGTAGACGTCCTCCTGGGTTCCGAACGGCCGCTTGTCGAGCACCATCTTGGCGCGCTGATAGACCACCGCGCGGGTGTCGCGCGAGAACGGCATGCCGTCCTTCTCGCTCTCGAAGAAATACTGCCGCATCTCGGGGCGGATTTCCTCGAGCAGGAAGCGGACATGCGCCGAGATCGGGTAGTTGCGCAGCACCGCGTGGTTCTTCTGGGTAAAGTCGCGGATGCCGAGCAGTGTCAGCGCGCCGAAGATGACCAGCGGGATCAGGATGATCTTGAAGACCTTGTGGTCGAAAATTCCAACCAGCAGCAGGAGCACGGTGACAACGGCGCAGATCGTCAGCACGATGAAGCGCGGCGAGAACGGAAGCAGAAGCGTGTCCATGAAATCCTCCGGTCTGCCTGGAATACCCTGTCGGCGGGTGAGCCTAATCCAACTCGCGGAACAAGTGCACTACGGTTATACGGCCGAGCAGTCACAGATGTGACAACCGCCCGGATGGGCGGGTGCGGGTGCCGCGGTCTCGCTGCTGCAGTGCAACGGAGGGGCTGCGCGACGCTGACTTGTTGCTCCCTCGCCCCGCTCTTGCGGGGAGAGGGTTGGGGTGAGGGGCCCTTCCGCGAACACGGTGGCAGTTGCATTCGCGGAGAGTCCCCCTCACCCGGATCGCATTCCGCTAGCGCTGCATGCAATCCGACCTCTCCCCGCAAGCGGGGCGAGGTAAGAAAAGCGCCCGCCCCCCTCAATGGTCGTGCGGCTGCAATTCGTGCGGGATGTGCCCCGGCTTGAGGCCATCGCTGGCAAGCCACGCATTGGTGGTGTCGAGGGCGCGTGCGATGTGATCGGCGGTTCGAGAGAAATCGTAGGGCGAGCCGACCAGCGGGCAGAGCGGCGGCACGACGAAATATTCGACATCGGGGCCGATATTCTCGAGCTCGTTGACGAGCTGTCGCGCGATCAGGAGCGTCAGCGCATGCAGCGCATTGGCGAGCGCGCCGACCGGCGGCGCCTGGTTGGCGCAGGCGTGTCCGGTCGGCAGCACGATCAGGCGTTTTGCTCCATGCTTCACGGCGACGCGGACCGGCGTGTTGCTGGAGATCGCGCCGTCGGCGAGGAAATGATCGCGGTAATGCACCGGCGTGAACGCGCCGGGGATCGCGGTCGAGGCCACGATCGCCTCCGCGGCGGAGCCTTCCGACAGCACGACGCTGTCGCCGCTAATGATGTCGGTCGTGACGATATAGATCGGGATCCGCGCATCCTCGAGATTGCGGAACGGGATGTAATCGTCGATCAGCTTGCGGACGCCGTCATGCGGGATCAGGAAGTCGCGCCGCCACAGGAAGCTCACCAGCGTCCGCCAGGTCACCGGAAACACGTCCTGCCGGTCCAGGCCGCGCCAAATCTCGGCCAGCCGCGCCACCCCCGAGACCGTCGGGTCGCCGGCATAGAACGCGCCGTTCAATGCGCCGACGCTGGAGCCGACCACCATGTCGGCGACCACGCCATGCGCCGCGAGTGCCTGCAGCATGCCGACCTGGATCGCGCCAAAGCTGCCGCCGCCGGCAAACACAAAGGCGGTCTTCGGTGCATCCGGATCGGTGATGGACAAGGTGCGGCTCCCTCGGGTCGCCGCGTTCGGAAGGGCTGCGCGGCGTTGGGGAGTGTTATAGCAGCGGCGGATTGGTACGCACCACAAACACCATCGTCGTCCCGGCCGAGTGCGCAATTGCGCACGGGGGCCGGGACGACGTAGAACTAACGCTCGACGAACGCCTTCTCGATCACGAAGTGACCAGGGGTGTTGCCGCTGCCTTCCTTGAAGCCGCGGGTCTCGAACAGCTGCTTCAGCTCTTCGAGCATCGCCGGGCTGCCGCACATCATGATGCGGTCGGTCTCGATGTCGAGCGGGCCCTGATGCAGGTCGGTGAACAGCTGGTTGGAGGTGATCAGGTCGGTGATGCGGCCGCGGTTGCGGAACGGCTCGCGCGTCACGGTCGGATAGTAGGAGAGCTTCTCGGACAGCAGCGGCCCGAACAGCTCGTCGTCGCGCAACTTGGCGACCAGCTCCTCGCCATAGGCGAGCTCGGAGACCTGGCGGCAGCCATGCACAAGCAGGATCTGGTCGTAGCGATCATAGACCTCGGGGTCCTTGATCAGGCTGGCGAACGGCGCAAGGCCGGTGCCGGTCGACAGCAGCATCAGCCGCTTGCCGGGAATCAGGTTGTCGGTGATCAGCGTACCGGTCGCCTTGCGGCCGACCAGGATGGTGTCGCCCTCGCGGATCTTCTGCAGCTTGGAGGTCAGCGGACCGTCCTGCACCTTGATCGAGAAGAACTCGAGCTCTTCCTCGTGATTGGCGCTCGCCATCGAATAGGCGCGCAGCAGCGGCCGGCCATCGACCTCGAGGCCGATCATGGCAAACTGCCCATTCTGGAAGCGGAAACCGGAATCGCGGGTCGCCCGGAAGCTGAAAAGCGTATCGGTCCAATGCTGAACGGAAAGAACTTTCTCTCGATAGAACGCGCTCATGTGTTTTCGTTTTCTCGACTGACCAGATTTAGAATGGTTTGATTTCTAGACTGCTCGCGACGGCGCAGAAGTGGCCGAAATCACTGAAGATCTCGCGTGTCCATTGCGCCAATGCATGAGATAGTCAAGATCAACTGGCGTGCAATTGCGATCTCAGAATGGCAGTCGTTCGATTTCGCGCAGAGGTTCAGCCACGACATCGTTAACACGTGGCGCTGCACGTAATTTACTTGCTGAGATCAGCACCGATCTGGCAATTAATTGCTACGAAAACCGCGGCGAAGGAAAAATGATCTCGTGGTCCTGATCAGCCAGCGAATCTTCCTGGAAACCATCAAAAAATATTGTCTGGCGCACGCGATTGCGGTCGAGGTGCGGTCAGGCGGCTGGCTGGTCATCATGACCAGGGGCAGCGAGCGGCGGCTCGCGATCGGCTACGACATCGGGCTGAACAGCGCGGTTGCGCATCAGGTCGCCAACGACAAGTCGGCCTGCGCCGAAGTGCTGACCTCGACTGGCGTATCAGCCATTCCGCATACGCTGTTTCTCGGCACCAAGCTCAGCAAGCACATCCCGGGATCGGACTCGCTGGACGCGATGCAGCGTCTGCTCGACGCGCATCCGCAGGGGCTCGTCGTCAAACCCAATGAGGGGACATCCGGCGAGCTCGTCTTCCGCGTCACGACGCGCATGCAGCTGGAGACCGCGGTGGCGCGCATCCTTGCCGCGCATCCGAGCCTTGCGATCTCGCCCTATGTCGCGATCGAGGACGAGGTGCGCGTGGTGCTGCTCGATACACGCGCACTGATCGTCTACGGCAAGACGCGCCCAATGGTGGTCGGCGACGGCATCCATTCACTCCGCGCGCTGGCGCAGGCGACCGCGACAGCCGAGCAGCTCAAGACCCTGACTGAGGATTTCGACACCGCCGCGCTCGACGCTATTCCGCCGGCCGGCGAACGGCTGCTGTTGAACTGGCGGCACAACCTCGATGCCGGTGCCGAGCCCGCGCTGCTCACCGATGCCGCGACACGCAACGCATGCACCGCGCTCGCGACCATGGCTGCGCAGGCCGTCGGCATCCGCTTCGCCTCCATCGACGTCGTGCGCGCTGATGGCGTGTGGAAAGTCCTCGAGGTGAATTCCGGCGTGAAGATGGAGGCGCTGGGCCGCCGCCATCCGGCGCTGGTCGAGGCGGCGTATTCCGCCGCACTGGACGCCGTGTTCGCGTAAGTTACGCGCCACGCGCTACAGCGCGAGCTCTCGCAGCAGCGCGGGTGGATAAACCGGCTTCGGAAAGAACTTGACGCCGTCAGGCAGAGCGCCGACCGAGGGCAGGCCTGAGATCACCATAACCCGCACGCCTGGATCGCAATCGAGGGCCAAACGTGCAAGCTCGATACCGCTCATTTTGCCCGTAAGCTTGACGTCGGTGACCACCAGCGACGGGTGACGCATCTTGATGGCCAGCGCCGCCGTCTCTGCGTCTTCGCATTGGATGACGTCGAAGTGACCTTCTTCCAGCAACAGCGCGATCATGTCGCGCTGGATCGTATCGTCTTCGACCACAATTGCGGTCTGCCGAACTAGCCTCGCGTAACCCATGGCAACCTCCAACGATCGACCACAGTCATCAACCTAAGTTAATGATCGAGAGCGCGTATGGTTCTGGTTCCAGACTCGATGACTGACTGTTCCGCCGGATGTTTGCAAGTTCCCTCCGGAACAACTTTCGAGGTTTCGGCGTCATTGATGTGCGGCGAGCCGAACGGCTCGGGCTCGAGGAAAGGAAGTCGTGCCAGGAGGCAAAACGCATGAAGAACGCTGGACAACCGGATCGGGAATTTGACGAACCTTCCAGGGCCGATGCGACGGCTGGCGCGCCAGACTATCCGTCCTCCCGACGACTGGTCGAAGATCAAGTCCTCGAACGTCATGCCCACGTCGTGCGGCGTCAGACGATGGAGCAAATGACGGCTGATCCGGTTGGCGCACGGCTACCGCACGACATCATTTCCGAAATGGAAGCAGCGCTGAAGCAGCAGGTCGATCGGCTTGTCGCGAAGCGGCATTAGCCGGCGAAGCGACGAGCTCGCAGACTTCAACAGCGCAATCTCGTTTGCCGATGATGCTCCAGAGATCGCGGCGCGTGGAAACTCGAAGCAAGATCCCCGCCGGATCGATGGAGTCTTGATGGGAGCGATCCTTGGACGCGCGATTTTCCAGGTCATGGTTGTTCTGGCGGCGGTCGGCATCGTCGCCCTCGCCTGCATGGCGGTCCACGGCGGCTATGCGCGGGCGGCGACGGCGCTTGCAGCAAAATTCACTCCGCCATTTTGATCCATTCAGCGGCTTGCTCCTTCCGCTCAAGGGAGTACGCTGATGGGTATTAATCGATCCGGATACAGATTTATGCGCAAACTCCTTTTGAGCTTCTTCGCCGCCACGGCGTTCGCCGCCGCCTTCAATCCACCGGCCGCCCACGCCGTGTTCTGGCGCGGCGTCACGGCCCCGACGAATATCGACATCCACGGATATCCGATCATTAAGGAACCACCGCCGAGCCCATGCCAGTTGATCCATGTGAATGGATACTGGGTGCGGCAGTGCCTGGATCTGCGGTATCGCCATTGGCGATGAACGAAGCCGCGCCGTACTTTCGACCTCTCCCACTTGGGGAGAGGTCGAAGTTCGAGACTAAAGCGTGATGAGATTAGGTTGAACCGGATCGGCAGCGGAGGTTCACCTCTCCCTTGGGAGAGGTCGGCGCGTCGCGCCGGGGTTACGGTCCCTCGTTAGAGCTGCGACCCTCACCCGATTTGCTTCGCGAATCGACCTCTCCCCAATGGGGCGAGGTAAAGCGAGCACGCAGCCAAACCGATTCGATCTAAATTCATCGCGCTCTAGTTCGCACCACCCGCGGAATCGTCGAGCGCCTTGAAGGCTTCTTCGAGCTGCGGTGACAGCGCCACGTTGAGCTTCTCGCCGGTCGGCAGGCGGGCGACGAACCATTTGTTGTAGAGCGGGACGATGTCGCGGTTCGAGGCGAGCTTGCGGAACGCGCGCTCGACCACGTCCTTCATCTGCGGCTCGCCCTTGCGGTACATGATGCCGTAGGGATCGTAGGACAGATAGTCGCCGGTGACGCGGAATTTGTCCTGCGACTTGTGCCGCGCGATCAGGCCGTAGAGCAGGATGTCGTCGGTCGCGAACGCATCCGCCTTGCCGTCCACCAGCGTCTGGTAGGACTGGTCGTGGTCGCCGGCGGTGACGATGTTGAGGCCGAGCGACAGCTTGGCGTCAACATTGTGCATGGCCTGCTCGTTGGTGGTGCCCTTGGTCACCACCACCGTCTTGCCCTTCAAATCGGCGACCTGGTTGACGCGAGAGGCCTTCGGCACCATCAGCTTGGTGCCGGCCACGAACATCAGCGGCGAGAATGCGACCTGCTTGCCGCGCTCCGCATTCGCCGTGGTCGATCCGCATTCGAGATCGATCTTCTTGTCGACGACCGCCGGAATACGGTCGTCGGAGGTGACCTTGACGTAGTCGATCTTGAGGTTGGCGTCGTCGACCTCGGCCGCGATCTCGTCGACGATCGCATCGCACAGCTCGAGGCTGTAGCCGATCGGCCGGTTGGAGTGGTCGAGGAACGAGAACGGCGGCGAGGCCTCGCGATAGCCGATCCGCACAGTATGCGTAGCCTTGATGTTGGCGAGCGTGGGGCTGAGCCCCTCGCCGCCGGCCGTCTGCCCAAAGGCCGGTGCTGCCAGCAGACATACTGCCAGCACCAACCCTTCAGCCCGGATCGGCCTCCAGCGGGCGCGATGCATGCATCCCTCCCGTCAATGGCCGGCCATCACGGCGCCGGGCACCGCATCCTGCGGCACCGCATCGTCGGGCCCGAGCTCGTGCTCGGCCTTCAGCTCGCCCTCCCACTTCGCGACCACGGCGGTGGCCAGCGAGTTGCCGATCACGTTGGTGGCGCTGCGGCCCATGTCGAGGAAGGTGTCGATGCCCATGATCATCAACAACCCGGCCTCGGGGATGCCGAACTGCGACAGCGTCGAGGCGATCACCACCAGCGACGCGCGCGGCACGCCGGCGACGCCCTTCGAGGTGATCATCAGCGTTGCCAGCATCGCGAGCTGCGTGCCGAGCGACATCTCGATGTGGTAGGTCTGCGCGATGAAGATGCTCGCGAAGGTGCAGTACATCATCGTGCCGTCGAGGTTGAAGGAATAGCCGAGCGGCAGCACGAAGGCCGAGATCCGCGAGGAGGCGCCGAACCGGTTCAGCCCCTCCAGCGTCTTCGGGTAGGCCGCCTCCGAGGAGGCGGTCGAGAACGCGATCATCAGGGGCTCGCGGATCAGCCGCAGCAGATGGCTGTAGCGTGGCCCGATCACGACGAAGCCGACCGCGACCAGGATGCCCCACAGGATCAGCAGCGACAGATAGAAGCCGCCCATGAAGACGATCAGCTTCCAGAGCACGCCGAGGCCGTTCTTCGACACCGTCGCCATGATCGCGGCCCACACCGCGATCGGCGCGAACAGCATCACGTAGGCGGTGACCTTGAGCATGATGTGCGCGAGGTCGTCGATCAGGCTCATGATCGGCTTGGCCCGCTCAGGCATGGCGCCGAGCGCGACCGCGAAGAACACGGCGAACACCACGATCTGCAGGATCTCGTTCTGCGCCATCGCATCCGCGATCGAGGTCGGGATCAGATGGGTCAGGAACTTCTCGATCGAGAAGGCCGAGACCGGCAGGCCGGTGGACTGGGTCTTGTCGGGCAGCGTGCCGGGGAAATTGGCGCCGGGCTGCAACAGATTGACCATCACGAGGCCGAGCAGCAGCGAAATGAAGGAGGCGGAGACGAACCAGCCCATGGTCTTGGCGAAGATGCGCCCGAGCTTGGCGCCGCTTCCCATATGGGCGATGCCGCCGACGAGAGTCGCAAACACGAGTGGCGCGATGATCATCTTGATCAGGCGCAGGAACAGCATGGCGATCAGGTTGACGTCGGCGGCGATCTCGGCGCGGCTGTCAGGAAAATAGTTGAAGACGATGGTCCCCATTGCGATGCCAAGGACCATCGCAAGCAGGATATACTGCGTAAACCTGTTCGACATTCTCTTACCCCCGTCAGTTCCCGGCGACGGGCAAGTGTGGCAGATTTACGCAGCTACGCAACACGCTTCGCGCCGAGCGGGACTTTGCCGATCTGTTCCCGTTGTGGAATGCCAGCGTGGGGACTAGCGTTCATGCAGCGCACAATCTGTGCACTGAGCTGCGCGCGTCGCAGTCAAACTGCATGCGAAACGACCAACGCGAGGGGGAGACACCACAATGAACGACACCGTCAATCGCCAGATCCTGCTAGTTGAGAAGCCGACCGGCAAGCTTGGCCCCGAGCATTTTCGTCTGACCAAGGGCACGGTCCCCGCGCCGAAGGAGGGCGAGGCGCTGGTGCGAACGCGCTACATCTCGCTCGACGCCGCCAACCGCGCCTGGATGCACGGCGCCACCTACCGCGCTGCGGTCGAAGCCAACACCGTGATGGCCGGCGGCAGCATCGCCGAAGTGGTGTCGTCGAACGACCCCGGCCTGAAGCCGGGCGATATCGTGTTCGGCGACACCGGCTGGCAGGATTACGCCGCCGTGCCGGCCAAGCACCTGGCGAAGATGCCGAAGCTCGAGCCGATGACGCATCTGCTCAGCGTCTACGGCGTCGCCGGCCTGACCGCCTATTTCGGCCTGCTCCATGTCGGCAAGCCGAAAGAGGGCGAGACCGTGGTGGTGTCGGCGGCCGCCGGATCGGTCGGCTCGATCGTCGGCCAGATCGCCAAGATCAAGGGCTGCCGGGTGGTCGGCATCGCCGGCGGCAAGGACAAGTGCCAATGGCTGACGTCGGAACTCGGCTTCGACGCCGCCGTCGACTACAAGGACGGCGCCACCTACAAGGCGCTGCGCGCCGCTGCACCGAAGGGCATCGACGTCTATTTCGACAATGTCGGCGGCGATATCCTGGAGGCCTGCCTGGCCCAGATGAACAACCGCGGCCGGATCGCCTGCTGCGGCGCGATCTCGCAGTATGACGGCGTGCCCTCGGCGCACGGCCCGCGCGGCGTGCCCGGCCTGATCGTGGTGAAGCGGCTCGTCATGCAGGGCTTCATCGTGATGGACTACATGGACCAGCGCGACGCCGCGCTCGCCGACCTGCAGTCCTGGGTCGCCTCGGGCAAGCTCAAGGTCCAGGAAGACGTCATCGACGGCATCGAGAACACCCCGCAGGCGCTGATCGGGCTCCTGGCCGGCGACAACCGCGGCAAGCGCATGGTGAAGGTGTAGCGGCGCGGATTCTGCCGATTCCGTCATCCTGAGGTGCGCGCCCTTGCGCGCCTCGAAGGATGCACGGCCCCGATGCAACGGCGCGGAGGCAGCCGGGCCGTTCGCCCTTCGAGGCTCGCTCCGCTCGCACCTCCAGCGACAACGGCGAAGCCGTTGCGCGGGGGTGACGGGGATGGATTGAGTGCGCGGGCCTAATGCACCGTGCCCGGCGCTTCCGCTGCAGCTTGCGGCCCCGCGGCCTTGCCCTTCTTCGCCTTGCGCCAGTTCTCGAAGTTCTGCACCACGACGAAGAACGCCGGCACGAACAGCACCGCGAGGCAGGTCGAGGCGATCATGCCGGAGAACACCGTGATGCCGATCGACTTGCGGGCGTTGGCGCCGGCGCCGGTCGCCAGCACCAGCGGCAGCACGCCGAGGATGAAGGCAAACGACGTCATCAGGATCGGCCGGAACCGGGCGCGGGCGGCGTCGATCGCCGAGTCCAGCACCGGCTTGCCGTCGCGGATGTGATGCTCGAGTGCGACCTCGACGATCAGGATCGCGTTCTTGGCCGACAGCGCGATCAGCAGGATGGTGCCGATCTGGGTGTAGAGATTGTTCTCGATCCGGAGCGAGGTCAGCACCAGCATCGGCCCGAGCAGCGACAGCGGCACCGCCAGGATCACCGAGATCGGCGCGTACCAGCTTTCATACTGTCCGGCGAGCACGAGGTAGACCAGGAGCAGCGCCAGCGCGAACACGAAGTAGATCTGGCTGCCGACCTCCTTCTCCTGGTACGACATCGCCGTCCACTCATAGCCGGTCCCCGGCGGCAGCGTCTTCGCGGCGATCTCCTCCATCAGCGTCATCGACTGGCCGGAACTGTAGCCCTGCGACGGCAGGCCGATGATGGTGGCCGACGGATAGAGATTGTAGAGGCTGATCAGCGACGGGCCGACCGACGGCGTGATGTTCGCCACCGTGCCGAGCGGGACCATGTCGCCGTTGCTGTTGCGCACCATCATGTTCTGGATGTCGCGCAGCGTCAGCCGGTATTGCGCATCGGCCTGAGTGTAGACCTGGAAGGTGCGGCCGAACTTGGTGAACTGGTTGACGTAGCTCGCGCCGAGATAGGACGACAGCGTCGAGAAGATCTGGTCGGTGGTGACGTGCAGGGTCTCGGTCTTGACGCGGTCGACCTGGACGTCGAACTGCGGCACCATCGAGCGGAACGACGACTGCACCCGCTGCAGCGCGCTTTGCGTCTGCGCGTTGCTGACGACGGCACCGGTCACCGCCTGCAGCTTGCCGTAGTCGGCGTTGCCGTCGCGCAGCTGCACCTGCATGGCAAAACCGGCGGCATTGCCGATGCCCTGGATCGGCGGCGGCGGGATCACCAGGATGCGCGCCTCCGGGATCACCGCGAGCCGGTCGTTGAGGCCGTAGACCAGCGAGCGCAGATCCTCGCCGGGGCCGCGCGAGTCCCAGTCCTTCAGGATCACATAGGCGACACCGGCATTAGCGAGGCTCGACGAATTGTCGAGCGCGGAGATGCCGGCGATGGCGACCACCTGCTCGACGCCCGGCGTCTTGCGAGCGATCTCGGTGACCTGGTCGAGCACGTGCTGGGTGCGATCGATCGCGGCGCCGTCGGGCAACTGCACCGCGGCCAGCAGGTAGCCCTGGTCCTCGATCGGGATGAAGCCGGTCGGCACCCGTGACAGTCCGTAGCCGGCAATTCCGATCAGGACCAGCGCGACGAGGACCGAGGTCTTGGCGTGGCCGGCAATGCCGCCGATGATCCGCGTGTAGCCCCGCTCGACGCGGTCATAGACCGCGTTGAAGCCGCGGTAGAAGAAATTGCGCTGCTCCGGCGGCACCGGCCGGCGCAGCCACAATGCGCATTGCGTCGGCTTCAGGGTCGCGGCGTTGACAGCGCTGAGCAGCGCGGTGGCCGCGATCACCAGCGCGAATTGCGCGTACATCCGGCCGGTCAGCCCCGGCAGGAAGGCCGCCGGCAGGAACACCGAGATCAGCACCAGGGTGATGCCGACGATCGGCGCGAACAATTCGTCCATCGCCTTGATTGCGGCGTCATGGCCGGACATGCCCTGCTCGATATTGTGCGCGGCGCCTTCGACCACCACGATGGCGTCGTCGACCACGATGCCGATCGCCAGCACGATCGCAAACAGCGTCGACAGGTTGATGGTGAAGCCGAGCGCCGCCATCGCCGCGAACGCGCCGATGATGGTGACCGGCACGGTGGTCGCAGGCACCAGCATCGCCCGCCAGTCCTGCAGGAACACCAGGATCACGACCAGCACCAGGAGGCCGGCCTCGATCAGCGTCCGGTAGACCTCGTTGATCGAGGCCTGGACGAATTTGGTGGTGTCGAACGGTGTGTCGTATTTGATGTCCTGCGGGAACTGCTTGGCGAGCTGCGCCACCTTCTTCTGCACTTCCTTCTCGACCTGCAGCGCGTTGGCGCCCGGCGACAGGAACACGCCGATGCCGGTGGCCGGCTTCTGGTTGAGCGAGAACACCTGGCTGTAGGTCTGCGCGCCGAGCTCGACCCAGCCGAGATCGCGGACCCGGATGACGTCGCCGACATTGCCGGTCTTGACGATGATGTTCTCGAACTGGCTCGCGTCATCGAGCCGGCCGTTGACGTTCAGCGTGTACTGGAACGCCTGCCCCTGCGGCGCCGGCGGCGCGCCGACCTGGCCGGCGGTGACCTGCTGGCTCTGCTGCTGGATCGCCTGGATGACGTCCTGCGGCATCAGCCCGCGCGCCTGCAGCTTGTTCGGATCGAGCCAGACCCGCATCGAATATTGCCCGGCGCCGAACACGGTGACGTTGCCGACGCCCGGCAGACGCGACAGCTCGTCGCGGATGTTGATGGTGGCATAGTTCGACAGGAACAGGCTGTCGTAGGTCTTGTTCGGCGAAGTCAGCGTCACGAACAGCAGGATCGAGGTCGAGCGCTTCTGTACCGTGACGCCCTGGTTCTGCACCGCGGTCGGCAGCTGCGACAGCGCCGAGGAGACGCGGTTCTGCACCAAGACCTGCGCGAAGTTGAGGTCAGTGCCGATCTTGAAGGTCACCGTCAGGGTGTAGGTGCCGTCGGCGCCGCTGTAGGACTGCATGTAGAGCATGTCCTCGACACCGTTGACCTGCTGCTCGATCGGCAGCGCCACGGTGTCGATCACGGTTTTTGCCGATGCGCCAGGATAGCGCGTCGTCACCTGCACGGTCGGCGGCACCACGTCGGGATACTGCGCGACCGCGAGATTGAACAGCGCGACGCCGCCGATCAGGATCATCAGGATCGCGATGACGTTGGAAAGGACCGGCCGCTCGATGAAGAATTTCGAGATCATGGCGCACCCCTCACTTGGCCGGTGCCGGAGTCGCGTCGCCCTTCTGCATCTGCGGATCGACCTTCTGGCCGGGGATCGCGCGCAGCAGCCCGGCGGTCACGATGCGGTCGTCGGCCTTCAGTCCGCTCTCGATGACGCGCAGGTCCTCGTCGATCTGACCGGTCGTCACCTTGCGCTGCTCGACCACATTGTCGGCATTGACGACCAGCACGTAGCGGCCGCTCTGGTCGCTGCCGATCGCAACGTCTGGCACCAGCAGCGCGTTGTCCTGCTTGGTGAAGGGCACGCGAACGCGAACGTAGAAGCCGGGCAACAGGACGCGATCGGGATTGGGTATCAAGCCACGAACCGCCAGTGTTCCGGTCGACTGGTTGAGTGTCGGAGACGCATAGTCGAGATTGCCTTTGTGCGGATAGCCGGTCTCGGTCTGCAGGCCGACCTCGACCGGCAACGACTTGAGGTCGTTCGCGGTCATGCCACGGCGACGCGCCTCGTCCCGCACCCGCTGCACGTCCTGTTCGTTGACGTTGAAGTTCACGTAGATCGGGTCGAGCTGCACGATGGTGGCGAGCTGGGTGGGCGAAGCCACGCCGACCAGTTCGCCGATCGAGACAAGATGGGTGCTGACGATGCCATCGAACGGTGCGGCCACGTTGGTGTAGCCGTAATTGACCGCGGCGATCTTGGTGTTGACCTGGGCCTGCTGCAGATTGGCCTGAGCGTTGTCCCGCGTCGATGTCGAGGTTTCCAGCGTCGCCTGCGAGACCGCCTGGCGCTGCACCAGATCCTGCTGCCGCTTGAAATCGGACTCGGCCTGCTTCACCGTCGCCTGCGCGCCGACCTCTGCGGCCTGCGCCTGCTCCAGCTTCAGCTTGTAGGTCTCCGGCTCGATCGTGAACAGAGTGGTCCCCTGCTTCACGAAGGAGCCATCCTGATAATTGATCGACTGCAGGAACCCCTGCACGCGCGCGACCAGATCGACGGTCTTGATCGGTGCGGTGTTTCCGGTGGCGTCCAGATAGCGCGTGATGGCGCGCTGCACCGGCGGCGCGACCTCGACCTTCGGTGGTGGCGGCGCAACAAAACTGTTTTGCTCGCAGGCACTTAAACTGACGAAGGCCGATACGACGCAGACGATGCGCGTCAGCGGCGCATTTCGCAGCCGCAAAAAACTGCTCCGATCGAAATGTGCCGACGCGCGCGCATGCCTCATTTCCGAGCCTCAGTTCAAATGACTTAACTCAAACGTGGTAGCCGGCAAAAAAATCAACCTGCGTCTTCCATAGCAACAATCCGCTTGCAGCGGAACTCGAAAGCGAAAATGATGCCGCTCGCGAAGGTTGTTACAGCAAGACATTTTAGAGCGCAGTTCAGTTGAGCCGGCGGCTTCCGGCGCAACGAGAGGATTTATTCAAATGATCAATGCGTTGACACGTGCAACGAAACTTTCCGCATGGCTCGCGCTTGCGGCATTCGTGAGTACCGCGCCGGCCTTGTCGCAGGCGCCGACCCAGGCGCAGCGCGACGCCATCAAGTCGCAATGCCGCAACGACTACATCGCGCATTGCTCCAGCGTGCCGCCCGGCGGCGAAGCGTCGCTGCAATGCTTGCAGAAGAACATGGCAAGCCTCGGCCCCGGCTGCGCCAGTGCCGTGAAGGCCGTGGAAGCGCCGGCCGCTGCGCCCGCGGCAGCCAAGACCGACGCGGCGAAGACCGAAGCGTCGCCTGCGGCGGCGACCAAGCCCGCGGCTGAGGCCGCGGCGCCGAAGGCGGCCGGGGCGCCGTCCAGCGCGCAGATCTCGGCGATCCGCAGCGCATGCCGCTCCGATTATCCCAAGGTCTGCGCGGGCGTGCCGACCGGCGGCGCACCGGCACTGCAGTGCCTGGAAAAGAACAAGGCGAAACTGTCGCCGGCTTGCGAAAAGGCGGTCGCTGCCGCGGGCGGCGGTGGCGCCGCGCCGGCCGCGGGTGCTGCGGCGACGGCCGCACCGGCTGCAGCGCCCGCGGCCGCGCCGGCGGTGATCATGCTGCGGCCGCTGCGGCCGCGCGAAGAGCTGTTCGTGCTGCGCTCGGCCTGCGGCGCCGACGTCCGCTCCGTTTGCGGCGGTGTCCAGCCCGGCGGCGGACGGATCGTGCAATGCCTGGCGACCAATGCCGGCTCGCTCTCGCCGGCGTGCCGCGAGGTGCTGGCGCCGTTCGCGGCGCGATAATCCTGTTGTCACGCGACTGACCGAAAGGGAGCGAACATGCTGCGTATTGTCCTGACCGCCGCGCTGCTTTGCGGTTCGACCGCGGTCTACGCCCAGGAGCTAACCAACGCACAACGCGACGCGTGCATGGGCGACTATCAGAAGTTCTGCAAAAGCGTGACGCCCGGCGGCGGGCGCATCATCGCCTGTCTCGCCAAGGAAAGCGACAAGCTGACGCCCGCCTGCAAGAAGGTGCTGGCAGAAGCTGAGAAGAAATAACCGCACAAGCGGAGGCGACATGTGCCTGGCGAGTGCCGGGCACGAAGCCGCAGCACCTTGTTGTCACCCAAAGGCCAACCATACCTCACTCCGGGAGAGGGAATATCATGCGCTCATTATTGCTGATCGCTGCGGCCCTGCTGTCCTTTGCCGCGACCATGACCTTCGAGTCCTCCGACGCCAACGCCGTGGTGTGCGGGCGCGGCCCCTATCGTGCCGGATGCGCCGGCCATCGCGGCGCGGTCGTCGTCCGCAAGCCCGTCGTTGCCGGCTGCCGCTGGGTATGGGTCGGCGGGGTCAAGGTCCGCCGCTGCTACTGAACTTTTCGGCTCCACGCGGATAAGCATGATCCGGAAATGTGCGAAGCGGTTTTCCGAAAAGATCATGCTGAACAGGAATCTAGCGCGCGATGAGGGTTTAACCCATCGCGCTTTGGCCACCGCGCGCATTTTCCCTCTGGCGTTCCCGCCAGAGGGCGACTAGTCTGGACCCAAATTGTAAGTACACTGTCAATCTGGGAGGCAGACGTTGCGGATCGCCGTGATTGGCGGAGGGCCCGGCGGGCTCTATTTCGCCTATCTGTGGAAGAAGCGTCATCCCGACGCCGAAATCGATCTGTTCGAGCAGAACGCCGCCGGCGCCACCTGGGGCTTCGGCGTCGTGTTCTCCGAGCAGGCGCTGGACTTCCTGCGCGCCGACGACCCCGAGACGGTCGACGCCATTACGCCGCGGATGGAGAGCTGGAAGAACATCACCCTCAATCTGCGCGGCGAGAGCGTCGAGATCGACGGCGTCGGCTTCTCCTCGATCGGCCGGCTGGCGCTGCTGACGATCCTGCAGGAGCGCGTGCGCAGCACGGGCGTCACACCGCGCTTCGACACCGTGGTGCAATCGGTCGACGAGCTCAGCGGCTACGACCTGATCGTCGCCGCCGACGGGCTGAACTCGATGGTCCGTCGCGGCCATGAGGCCGCGTTCGGCGCGTCGGTCTCGCAATCCTCCAACAAGTTCGCCTGGTACGGCACCACCAAGACCTTCGCGACGCTGTCGCAGACCTTCGTGGCGACCGACCGCGGCAGCTTCAATGCCCATCACTACCGCTATGCGAAGGACATGAGCACCTTCCTGGTCGAATGCGACGCGGCGACCTGGGCGGCATACGGCTTCGCCGACAAGAGCATCGAGGAATCGCAGGCGATCTGCGAAGACGTGTTCGCCGCGACGCTCGACGGCCACAAACTGATCTCGAACAAGTCGGTGTGGCGCAACTTCCCGTGGATCTGGAACGAACGCTGGTCGCACGGCAACATGGTGCTGATCGGCGACGCGCTGCATTCGGCGCATTTCTCGATCGGCTCGGGCACGCGGCTGGCGATCGAGGATGCGATCGCGTTGACCAAGGCGCTGGAGACCGAGACCGGCATTGCCGCCGCGCTGGCCCGCTACGAGGCCGAGCGCAAGCCGATCGTGAAGAAGCTCGTCACCGCGGCGCGGACCAGTGCCGACTGGTACGAGCATTTCCCCGCGCACATGAAGCACGATCTGATGGATTTCGCCTACAGCTACATCACCCGCTCCGGCCGGATCGACGACGCGCGGTTGCGCGCGATGTCGCCCGCCTTCATGGCCCGTTACGAAGCCGCAAAGGGACGCTCATGACTGGGATCGCCGACCAGGTTCCGCTGGATAGTCCCGGTGCGCGCGAGATCGGCTTTACGATCCCCGAGCGCTACAATGCGAGCTCCATCCTGTTCGACAATCTCGGCAACGGCAATGCCGAACGGCTGGCGCTGACCGGCCCGGCCGGCACGCGGACCTATCGCGAGCTCTGTGCTGACGCTGCACGCTGGGGCCACGCCTTCCAGTCGCTCGGACTTAAGCGCGGCGACCGCGTGCTGCTGTTCCTCGACGACACCCCCGCCTATCCGGCAGCATTTTTCGGTGCGGTCCGGGCCGGCTTCGTGCCGCTCCTGATCAACACGCTGACGACGCCGGAGCTGCTGCAATTCTATCTGTCCGACGCCGGCGCGCAGGTCGCCGTCACCGACGCCGAGTTCTGTTCGCGCTTCAACGCCGAGGCCTGCAAGGGCACGCCGCTGCGCACGCTGGTCGTGGTCAACGGCACAGCGGGCGACCATGCGGTCGCCGAGACACGCAACGCAGGCGAATGGCTGCAGGGATTTCCGACCGAGCTCGACGCGGCCGACACCCACCGCAACGAGATGGCGTTCTGGATGTATTCGTCGGGCTCGACCGGCCGTCCCAAGGGTATCGTGCATCTGCAGCACGACATGGCCTATAGCGAGCGCGCCTTTGCCCGCAACGTGCTCAAGCTTTCGCCCGGCGACATCTGCTTCTCGGTGCCGAAGATCTTCTTCGCCTACGGCTTCGGCAATTCGATCACGTTTCCCTTCTCGGTCGGCGCCGCGACGTTGCTGCTGCCGGGCCAGCCGAAGCCGGCCGCGATCTTCGCGGCGATCGGGCAATATCGGCCGACGGTGTTTTTCGGTCTGCCGACGCTCTACATCACCCTGACCAAGGCCGAAGGCGCCGACGCTGCCGACTTCTCCTCGCTGCGGATGGCGGTCTCCGCCGCCGAAGTGCTGTCGGCCGATGTGTTCAACGGCTGGAAGCGCCTCACCGGGCTCGAGATCATCGAGGGCCTCGGCTCGACCGAGGTGCTGCACGTCTATCTCAGCAACCGCGCGGAGCAGAAGAAGCTCGGCGCAGCGGGCCTGCGCGTGCCCGGCTATGAGATCATGCTGCGCGACAGCGACGGCCGCGAGGTCGGCGACGATGAGGAAGGCATTTTGTGGGTGCGCGGCGATTCCGCAACGCCGCTGTACTGGAACCGGCCGGACAAGACCGCCGAGACCGTGCGCGAGGACGGCTGGATCTACACCGGCGACCGCTTCATGCGCGACAGCGACGGCTTCCACTTCTTCCGCGGCCGGGCCGACGACCTGATCAAGATCTCCGGCCAATGGGTCTATCCGCTGGAGGTCGAGCTCTGCCTCGCCGACCACCCCGACGTCCGCGAATGCGCGGTCTACGCCGCCGAATTGCCCGACCGCCGCATGACGCTGCGCGCCGTGGTGGTGATGAACAAGAGCGGTTTCGACGCGGCCGAAGCAACGCGGCGGTTGCAGGACTACGTAAAGGCAAAGCTCTTGCCCTACAAATACCCGCGCGAGGTGAAGTTCATCGAGGAGCTGCCGAAGACCGGCACCGGCAAGATCGACCGGCAAGCGGTGATGCGGATGTGATGCTCAGCCGGAGAAATCGCGCGCGTTGCGGCCCGTTTCCAAATCCCAACCGTCTCGCCCGGGGCCACCCCTCTCCCCACCTGTCTC
>NZ_JASGSR010000090.1:0-33206 GCF_040446015.1 Bradyrhizobium sp. INPA03-11B | reverse complement strand
CGCTCCCTCCGGTCAGTTGACAGAAACAAAGAGCATCATCGACTGCATCGAAGACGGCTACTCGACCTTCAATGACCACCGCACGTGCCAGAATAAACTGCGCGATCGTAGTTCGATTGGCGGTAGTTTGCATGGCGGTCGGCAAGGTCGCGACTGCTCGGTCAAAGAGCGTTCCCAAAACCTGAAGGTCTTCTGGATAGCAAACCACACTGTGCCCCGGTCGTAACGGGGCGGTCCGCCTGCCGTCAAGTGCGCCGCGGGTCGTCGCTTTGCCTAACCAATCGCGGTCCTGTTCTGCTGCAACAAGTGCGCTTGTGAGTTTGTTGAGCAGCTGCATCGCGTCAAGCGCGTTCTTATCCTCGCAGATTAGTCCGGCAACTGCTTCCACTTGCCGGCCAATGCTTTGCTTGAGGTGATCGACGCGCGAATTGCAACAATCAAAGTTCATGATGTCTCTCCAGATCAACTAAATGCAGTGGTGGTGCGGATGACGGCCGGTCCTTCATTTCCGTCTGGTAAGTCCCCAGTTTTGCGCGAGGACCAATTTCTATTACCCAATTGTGGCCTACGCATCAGGTGTCACGGGAAGTGAGGGAGCGCGGGATGGGTGTGTCGAAAAAAAATGGAAATTCGCAATTGTCGAGCACGTAGTTCCGGTAGCGCCCGCAATGCACCACGGTCCTTGGCACGATCGTCACGCCTGTCCGCCGCCACATTGTGGCGGTGAGTGTGACTTGGATGCGCGCGGCTCATGACGAAAGGCGAAGAAGCTGTGGACCGAAGTGCTGCCAGGCGACGGGTCGGGTGAGATGGCGAGTCCAGCTGAGCAGCAGGCACAACGCAAGCAGTGCGCGGTCGAAATGTACACCGTGTTGAACGAGGCTGCTGCGGATGTGCCGCTAGCCGATCCGGCACCATACTCGGGAGAGTACCGGAGACGATTGTCGTGCCAAATTCGATGCGACCCATCAAAAAGCGAGATGGGTGGATTGTCGGGGCAAGCTGCGTCCTGCGTAGCGGACAGCAGCGGATATTAAGACGGACGGCGTAGGTGTTGTGTAAAAGTCCTGCAGAGTGGTGGCGCGCATGATTGTCGTCTGACACATGGTTCAGCCGTGTCGTTCTACAGTTCTTGACAACGACGAATGTCAGACCCGCAGGACGTGAGTAGGGCCTTGACGATGGGTACGATGACGCGCCAGCTAGGCAGGACATCGACCGCGACGACGTCCTCGGAATGTGGCGAAAGTGATGTCGGCATAGCATGAAACGCCTGTGCGCTTCTAATGATTGTCGAGAACAACGCATGACACGTGACTGCGATGGAGCCGGTTGTAGAAAATGGGTTCATGGAGTGCCCGCTTGCTCAGTAGGGCTGAGCAAACGAAGGGATTGAATAGTGGTGGTCATGCGGTGCCGAAAACCAGGCGAGAAGCGCGAAGTCATTGCGGCGCTCGGCATAGCGTCCTCGTGTGAGTCCGACCGGGACGACATTCGTCGTGCAAGCGAACGATTGTGTAGAGCCGGGCAGTGACGGCGCTGTGTGAGCGGCCGCTTCGACACAGCGACGACGCCTGTGTGGATCTATTGGTCCGTGAAGGGTAACAAATCTGGCCCTAGCCGACGTGCCGAGCTGTTCGTTGGTCCCAAACCTCTGCTGCGCAGGCATCAGCCGGAGCCGATGGGAGCCAAGCTCTCTTCCTGCGTTATGGCGCAAGGCACTTATCCTCTGCATGACGGCCGATTGGTGCGCGCCGGCACGTCTCTCCATCTGGTCAGCGGGAACGCTCGTCGCTGCGAATAGCCACTGGGTTTTCCATATCGAATTCGCATGCAAATGTGCTGAAGGTAGAGAATTCATGGTCATACGGCGATCCGGAATACGACTTCTGAAGGCACGCGATTATGTATTGTATTCGGGCAAAAGCGGTACAATCGATTGTTTTGATGGGACACATCCAGATCGCCGATGGGCCATTTACGATGTACCGTGCGCGCTTATCAACTTCAGTGAACGAAGCACGTATTGAGTAGATGTCGTTCTTTACCACCGCGGTCCAGGCGCAATCCTCGCAGCATCTGATACATGTGCAACAGCGATGGCATGCCTGGGCTCAAGACGGCCCCATTTCTGAATGCGCTTCGCCACAAGAAGCGCTGACGCGGCCCCGCGGCGTGCCGACGCGCTGGCGGCTCGCAGATATAGTCCGTGGACCTCTTGTTGAATAAGGCTACGGGGGGCTGCTCGCGCGCCAGTGTACGTGCCACTCCGTGGCACGCAACGACTGGACTGAAGAAGCTGGCCTGTGACCGCGTGAGCTCAAACAGTCGAAAGATGCATCGTCAGCAGAGCCGAGCGACAAGCTCGGATTGGAGTTTGGTCGCGGTGTAAACCGAAGCATCCAGTGGCAGATTGCCAAATGCAAGCTGACAAAGCAGGTAGTTGGCACCTGCCTCTTCCATCTGGTTAAGAAGATGTTGTCGGACGGAAGCTGGCGTTCCGACGACGCACAATTCGCTCTCAAGTGCCGCATCGAAGGTCAGTGGCAGGTTAGGTGGTGTCGGAATGGCATTGAGCTCATAAAGGAACATAAAGCTCTCGAGCCATCGTTGGTACGCAGTTGCTGCCAGCGAATACGCTTCTTCATCGGAACGCGCAATTACGATCATGCGGAGCAATCCGGTGAATGGCTCTCGATCATCTGGGTTAGTGGTGCGGGGTAGATGCGCGCGGAAGGCATCCGTAGTTTTTCGAATGATAGAGGAGGGGCCTACGCACGCGAGATTCGCGCCGTTCGTAGCGGCCCAGGCCGCCGATTCAGGCCGATTGCTAGCGACCCAGGTTGGCGGATATGGACGTTGAAGCGGCTTTAGCGTCAAGGGAACATCGTTCAGCTCAAAATGATGCCCATGGTAGGAAAGCGTCTGGTCTTTCATCGCGTTCGTGAGGATTTCACTAGCTTCCTCATACCGGCCTGGGGCTTCGTTGGCACTAATGCCGAAATAGCCCAATTCGATCGGCAGTGAGCCCCGTCCGATGCCGAGCTCTAGTCTGCCACCGCTCAATTGGTCGAGCATACAGAGTTCCTCGAATGCCCGCAGTGGGTGATAGAGGTTCAGTAGCATTACCAGGGGACCAACACGAAGTCGCCGTGTGCGTTGAGCGACGCTTGACAAAAACAGGTTCGGCGACGGACCTCTCCCGTGCGGCGTACAATGGTGCTCGGCCAAATGGTAGGCATAGAAACCGAGAGAGTCGCACGCTTCCGCCAATGTCAGGCGATCTGCGTATTGTCGCGCGGCATCGCGGCCGTCGTCGTCCAAATGATCGAAAATTCCGCAGGTCAGTTTTGAAGGATTGCGATTCGTCACTCGATTGTCTCCGATTGTAAAACGCAGGGTGGCCTGTTCGCTTCAGGCCGCGAGCGATCTGGCTTGTCGACGCCTTGTCATATGATCGCCGTTAGAGCTGTATTCCGTGGTGTATTGTTCGGTACCTGATCACGATGCCCGATCCTCGAAGGTGATCGTCAAAAGCGCTGGCCGCTATTGCCTGGATTGGAGCCCGAGTCGGGGCACTGCACTGTTCATCGACCAAAGCAACGCGAATCCATCTGGATCATCCTGCCCTCATGTCAGTTTCCTGCCGATCGGCTGGATAAGGCGCGCAGCTAGCAACTGCGCGCTGCTGAAATCGCCTTGGTCGCCGCCAGAAACGCATCCATTTGATCTTTGGTACCAATGCTAATGCGGATACAGCTTTCAAGGCTCTTATCGGGGAAGGCGGCGACAAGGATCTTCTCCTTCGCCAGGGCCGCTTGCCACCATCGGCCATCTTGTCCGACAGGGGCGTGGGCTAGCACGAAGTTTGCGTGGGACGGTGTTACACGAAAGCCGAGCTGAGATAGCTCAGCTGCAACTCGCTGCCTTTCATCTCTGATGTGTCGATGGTTATCTTTGTAAGCGGCGCGATGCGAAAGGATGCTGATGCCAACTGCTTGGCCGATAACGTTCATATTGAAAACGTTCTGGATGTTGCGCAGCCTGCCAATAAGCGCGGGATGACCTAAACCGAAGCCGACGCGAATGCCGGCTGCAGCATAGCTTTTCGAGAGCGTTCGAAGGATCAGAAGGTTCGCATAACGGCTCAGGAGCCGTAGGCCATTGTCGGGTGCAAAGTCGACATAAGCCTCATCTAGGACGATTAGGCGATCCGATCGTGCCAGCAGACGTTCGATATCGGCGAGCGGAACGAAGACGCCGGTCGGATTGTTCGGATTAGCCAACAGAACGAACTTGGCGTCTGCCGCGGAGCCGGAAAGAAGCTCCTCGATCGGCAAGGAATGGGGTTCCGCACTTTCTATCTCAAGGAGCTGGGCAGCGTGCAACATCGCAAGCTTGCGGTTGAAAGAGAAGCCTGGCGAGAGCATTGCAACGCGATCACCGGGGGTCAGGAAAGCTCTGTAGAGCAGCCCAAGAAGTTCAGATGAGCCATTGCCGGCGATCACATGATCCGTCGCGATGCCGTAGGCACGGGCAGCTGCTTCCCTCAAGCTGATATTGTCATTTTCTGGGTACAGGTACTGCCGCTCAAGAGCCGCGCACGCGCCTTGCATGACAATGGGCGGCAGCGGGAATGGGTTCTCATTCGTGTCCAGTTTCACATAACTCGAGTCTGGGGCAGGCCGGCCCGCCGGCGGGACATCTAACTGGCGCGCCACTGGAGAAAGAGAAGAAAGCACGTTCTGGAGTTTTTCGTCCGACATGGTGTTCTTCCTATGGGTCGTCGAGAGCTGCCGCAACGTCAGTATGCAGAGCCGATTAGCTTGCCGGATGCTGCAGCAAACTGAGCGCTGTCCTTTGCGGCGAGGAAAACGGCAAAACCAAATTGGCTTGACGATTGAAAGCCGACGCGATCTTCAGACGGGGGTTGAAATCTCGTCCAAGAAGAATCTGAAGAAGCAGACCGCTCGTTGTCACGTTCTGTTCCGCAGAGGAGAGCCTCGGTACCAGACTCGCGATGGTGTCAGCATTTTGCCGTCTGGTATCGACTGGCAGTCGGGCACGTCAGCATTGGATAGTTCAGCGAGCCCCGCCACCAGCAGCACAAACGTCGCGACAACTGCGAGGGCGAGAAAGGACGCGAGTATCGCAACAGCTAGGTTTTCAAGGCGTCTCATCACTCAGAATCCTTCCGGATCTACGGGGCGCCGCGTGGGCCAAGGCATCAGGTCTACTTGGCGGCGTCGACAGGATTGCCGTGCCGTTGCCCGGGAGCGCTGGCCATCTGCGTTGGACCGTACAATGTGACGCTACGTACGTTTCAAGCCCTTTCTTGTCGGGCAAACCAATCACTACGTTCAGGGCGTGTGGATCGTAGAGCTAGTGCGGTAAGAGCGGCGCGTTGAGTTATCAAACCATGGGACAAGAGTCCGGCTCTGGCGTTTCACTGACGTCTGGGGATCGCGGCTTGGAAACCGAAAGTGATCACACACGCAGCGTCAGTGCGGCTGATTCTCGAGCGCGGCAAGTGCGAGATCGAGATACTGCATTAGATTGGGATCCCAGCCGGCCAGACTCCGAGGGGCGCTCAATCGCGCAAGAACCTTCAGGATTGTCGAGACGGTCGAATCTACTCCTGCGATTTCGCTGAACAGCAAGCGCGCCTCTAACGCTACGGCCCTTGTACGCTCGCTGGAAGGATGCTCACCGCGATCCATGCAATCGCGCAACTCGTCGCGGATTCGTCGCCACCGCTCCTCTCGCTCAGCGGCCAGCTTGCATGTGCATCGGTGGGGCTGGGCGCGTTTCTCGACTCTCGACATAGCATCCAAGGTTGCAGGAAGTTCGTCTACGCTCACCTGTACGTCACTATCGGTCGTCATATTTCGCAAGCGATCCCGCAGCAGCGTCGCACGCGTGACCTGAAGCTCGATTCGCGACAGATGTGAGCGCAATAGATCAGTAAGCGAAGTGCGTCCCTCCATCGCCTTACGTATCTCGTGAAGGGAGAAGCCAAGCTCACGCAGCGCTAGAATTTGATGAACTCGTTGCACACTTTCGCGATCGTACATTCGGTGGCCGCCGTCGGTGCGCTCCGACGCAGCAAGCAGACCCGTGTGCTCATAATGATGCAGAGTGCGTACCGTCACTCCGGTAGCATCTGCAAGTTCTCCGATGCGCCATCGACGCCTTCGTGGTGTAGCTTTGGTCATGGTGTTCCAATTCAAAGCCTACAACCTGACGTCACGTGAGATTCAAGCTATTTCAAGGGGCTAGCTGAACCTTCTTCCATTCCGGCGCAAGCAAGGTGGGTATTTCGGATCGTCGTTCGATCAAGCTGCAGGAGAAATAACGTCCATCAAACTCATTAATGACGCCGATTGTGCCTCGCCAGCACCTGCACGCCTCAGCACAAGCCTGGCGATTGCCGTTCGATTCTCGGGGGTGCGGATAGACGCTGGTAGCGCCGTGACGGCAGTATCAAATATCCTTCCCAAGACCGAAAGATCCTCCGGCCCAAAGAAACCATAGTAGTGCTGCACGTTCAGCTCCCGATATCATTGCGCAAGACGAGCGCACGTGGGTCAACTGCTTGCTTGAGCCGTTGCTCGCGCGGCGGGCTCGATAGCAATTTGCAGCGGTGTGCACAATAGCGTGAGGATAGATCTTAAAGGGGACGAACTGTTGTGCGTCTCGAGCGCAGGCGGGAATCGGACGACGAGAGTGCAATGCACGCGAAGGAGGTGGCTGGAACATGCGCCCGGCAATAGGGCGTACGCCGTTAAGGAAGCGACGACTACGATGGATGGCAATGGGGTCTCACGGAGTATCCAGGGGGATCCGATCACAAGGTGGAGTGGGTGACGAGACGTCTTGACCCACTTTAGAGGAACTAGAAGCTTGCGTGGACTCGTCGGGTGGCGCGATGCAGGAGGCCTCTTGCAAGATTATCTCTCGCAGCCATGTGCTTGCCGGATCACTGTTGTGAAAGGCTGGCCACTGGACGGTTTCGTTGAATGCGGGAAGTGAAAACGGTAGGTCAACTATCCGTAGTGGTGTCGTTTTCTCGAAATGCCGAACAAGCCTTAAGGGCAGCATCCCTATACGATCAGTGCCCAATAGCATGGACGGGATCATACTGAAGCTCTGCACACTAACATCGATGCGCCGCTTGAGGCCGTGCTCGAGAAAAAAGCATTCCTCGATCGCAGACTTTCGCGTAAGTGCACACCTAACCGCGACCTGTCCGATAGACATATATCTCTCGAATGTGAGCCGCCGTGATAGCTGCTTGTTTGTGCAGCAGCCGACGCACACGAGCCGGTCCTCGAATAGCGTTGCCTTAGGATGTGCGCTGGACATCAATGAGTCGGGCAAGATCACGAAGTCGACTTCACCGCGGCGGAGAAACTCATCGTGATCGTCGGCGGGGGGCAGCAGCTCGAACCTGACGTTGGGAGCGTCTCGTGATACACGCTCCACGACCCGTTGGAAAAACACAAGTGTGCTGCAATCCGAAAGACGGATCACGAACCGGCGATGTGATTCGGTTGGGTTGAACTCATAATGCGAGATAATGGAAAGCTGGATCTGCAGCAGAGCCTCGCGAACAGGGGTGGCGAGGCGTTCCGCACGCAATGTCGGGACGAGTCTCCGGCCTCTCATCGCAAAGAGATCATCGCCGAAATAGGCGCGTAACCGGGAAACGGCGGCACTCATGGCGGGTTGGCTCAGATTGATCCTACGCGCAGCCTCAGTGAGTGTCCGCTCGGTCAGCAGAGAATCGAGTGCGACGAGAAGATTAAGATCCAGGCCTTTGAAGCGCATGCTCACTCTTTTGAAAGCGTTTGCGTTCTTGCTGTGCAAGGCAGCAATAGCGCCTGTGACAATCTTAATCCCGCAGCTGTGTCAGAATCGTTCTGACTTACTGCGCGATTCCGAAGGATGCGCCCGCGCTTGATCGCAGCAAGCGGGTGGCCGCATCGCGGAGTCCGCTGACAATCCAAATGACCCAGTGCTGCGCCTCTGCCATCGGGTTGCCGTACCACATCGATCACTGCAAAGATCGTTAGCGGCGACCCTGGTGCCTGCGCAAATAGGATTGCAGGAGCGATCCGCAACGTGGCGTAGCCGTGGTCGCTCTTCTGGGTGCTCTTTGTAAATCTACAACCTGACGCTACGTCGGGTTCAAGCGGCTTGCGTTTGGCGAGGCGGCTCTGGTCACAAAGCAGTATGCAGTGCCAGTGCGGCGGGAACGCTCACTTTGCTGCTGCCTCTGATGCCGTAGGCATTGGCGGCCGCGGCGCGACACCGCGCAAAGACCGCTAGCCGCAGCGCGGAAAAACGAGGATACACCGGCCACTCACGAACTGCACTTAGCGTGGGAATCGAACGCGTTGCGGGAAACGCCGAATTGCGGCTCGCTTTTCGTGATGTGGCCTGGCGCTGCAAGCAGATCATCTGAGACGATCCAGGCATAAGAAGGAGAACCGCTCCAGAGTAAGGGGCCGAAGGAGTCTATCGGTAAGAATGCCAAGAGCGGAAATGGGTTGCTATGAGAAGAACTAGCAGCGTCTGCGGCTTGAGGGCATCTTACCGGGAAGAGCCATGTTGGACGCCTCCTGCAACAATAACCGCCGCATCCAAATGCTGGCCGGATCAGTATTATGAAAGGCCGGCCATTGAATAGCCTCGGTGAACGCGGGAAGTGGGAGCGGCGGCTCGACGATCCGTAAGGGCATCAATTTCTCGAAATGCTTAGCCAGTCTTAAAGGCATCGTCCCGATACGGACGGTGTCCAACACGACTGGAGGGATCATGCTAAAGCCCTGCACGACGATCTCGATTCGTCGCTTGAGGCCGTGCTCAAGCAAAAACCATTCTTCGATATTGGGCCTTAGTGTCCGTCCGAACTTGGCGGCAACATGTCCCATTGACATGTAGCCCTCAATTGTAAGCTGGCGTGATAGCTGCTTGTTTGTCCGGCAGCCTACGCAGGCAAGTGTCTCCTCAAATAATGTCGCCTTGGGGTGCGCACCCGACATGAACAGCTCCGGGGCGACCAGAAAATCGATTTCACCGCGCCGTAGGAGCTCGTCGGGTTCATCTGAAAACGGCAACAAATCGAACCGGACGGCGGGAGCCTCCCGCGCAATGCGGTCTATGATCTTTCGAAAAAAAATGATCGTCATGAAGTCCGAAAGGATCACCCTGAAGCGGCGGGTCGATTGCGCCGGATCGAACGCATCGCGCGAGATAATGGAGAGCTGGATGTGCAGCAGAGCCTCGCGAATCGGGGCCGCAAGTCCTTCCGCCCGCGATGTTGGGACGAGTTCCCGGCCTCTCATCGTAAATAGTTCGTCACGAAAATAGGTGCGCAGCCGGGCAACGGCGGCGCTCATGGCGGGCTGGCTCAGATTGATCTTGCGCGCCGCTGCGGTGAGATTGCGCTCGGTCATCAGCGCATCGAGCGCGACGAGGAGATTTAGATCAAGGCCCTTGAACCGCATGCTGTGAGTCTATCCATCGTGTGGATGAGTTCAATCAATACAATCGATTTTACCAGATCGGGGAATGTTGGATAGCAAACATCAGTTTGTAGAAATTAAAACAGGGCACACCAAGATGGCTGGCGGTCTTCGCACGGGCTCAGGCAAGAAGTCTCAGTTATGCGCCGAGCAGCAACAGGGACAAACGGACATCGTGGCCGGCGCGTTCTTCAAGCCGCGCAAGATGCATCGCGCAGGCGTGCCGCGACAAGCACGTTCCGACTCAAGAAGGTGTCCGATAAACCTACGTATAGCGTTTCCAACCCTTTCCATATCGGCGGCTTACCTCCGTAGGCTGGAGGTTGTGTCGGGTTGCTCCTACTTTCGCGGCCAAGCGAGCTGCCGACCGTAGGTGTCAAATGCCTCTGCCAAGAGGCTCAACCGATCACCTCTGGGCAGTCAAATCGTTTTGAAAGCAAGTCTACTCTCGAACGCCCGGCGGCACGTCGGAGGCACCGATGAATATGTCTGTATCCAGCTCTACAGGCAATCTCTTAGCGCGCTCTCAGGTGCGGTGGAGATTGTGTTGGGAAAATGAATTAGCGCTTGCCGATCATACTGAACTCGCCGAGTTCTTCCGAAAGGCATACGGGCCAAACGGTGAGTTTAATGCAGCGCCGTTTGAAGGCAGTCGAAGTTGGTCTGGTGCGAGACCTGAGCTCCGCATCATCGCTTACGACTCAAACGGCGTAGCTGGCCATGCGGGCATACTACGACGTTTCATCAAGGTCGGGGAGACTGATCTGCTGGTGGCCGAAATAGGCCTTTACGCAGTCCGTCGAGATGTCGAGGGACACGGAGTTACCTATCAGGGAGCATTGCGCGTCGGATATCCGGTGCTGCAGAAACTTGATGCTCCGTTCGGTTTCGCCGCGGTGCGCCCTGCGATGCGCAAGCATATCGAACGGATTGGCCGGAACGGGATGGCCAATATTTTGACGGGAGTTCGCGTGCGGTCGACCCGTCGGGACGTGTATCTCAACGTGCCGCCCACGCTCGTTGAGGAAGCGCTCCTGGTAGTTTTGCCGATTGGTCGGCCGATGAGCGAGTGGCCGAGCGGTACGATGATTGATCGGAACGGGCCAGAGCTGTGAGACATCTCGATCTCGGACTAGAAGTGCGCAGCGAGTACGCTGATGCCAACGGGAGTCGAAGCGTCTATTTGACGTTTGACGACGGCCCTCACTCCGTTTGCACTCCGGATGTCCTGGATGTGCTGGCGGAACACAACGCTCCCGCCACGTTCTTTGTCATCGGCGTCTACGCGGGCGACCAGCCGGAGTTAATCCGACGAATGGTCGCAGAGGGACACGAAGTCGCCAACCACACGATGAGTCATCCGGACCTGTCCGGATGCGAGCCCGCCGAAGTGCGGCACGAAATACTAGCTGCAAGCGGGGCGATCAGAAGTGTGTGCCCCGGTGCCTCGCTGCGACACATGCGCGCCCCGTATGGAGTGTGGACTCAGGAAGTGTTGAGGACATCTGCGATGGCCGGACTCGTTGCCGTGCACTGGTCGGTCGACCCGAGGGACTGGTCACGTCCTGGCGTCGATACGATTGTCGACACGGTGATGGCCTCCGTTCGGCCGGGAGCCATTGTGCTCCTCCATGACGGATGTCCTCCTGGCGAACTGCAACGGGACGACCCTAAGGGTCCACGCGAGCAGACCGTCAAGGCGCTTTCCCGCCTGATTCCAGCAATGCGCGACCGCGGATTTGCAATTCGCCCGCTTCCTCAACCCCACTGAACAGCCCCGGGCCCCATGAACCTGCTTGCCACAACTAGCACTGTTGCGATCTCATGTTATGCGCTGCTTTCGGCTGTCTACAAAAGCGCGCAAGCGATTTATGCGATGAAGAGCGACGGCCAAGGCTTATCGGACGATGTGGCGGACGCTGGCGCGCTGGCGAGCGTGGATATCATCGTTCCCTGCTTTAATGAGAACCCGCAAACGTTGTCTGCGTGCCTCGAGGCCATCGCAAAACAGAGCTACTTGGGAAAGCTGCAGGTATACGTGGTTGATGACGGGTCTTCAAACCGTGACGCTGTTCGACCTGTATATGACGCCTACGCGCGCGACCCGAGGTTCCATATCATTCTGGAACGCAAGAACGTTGGAAAGCGCAAGGCGCAGATTACCGCGATACGTCGCTCGCATGGAGATCTCGTCTTGAACGTCGATTCCGACACGATGATTGCTGCCGACGTGGTCACAAAGCTCGCACTGAAGATGCGGGATCCTGCGATCGGTGCGGCTATGGGTCAGCTGACGGCTAGCAATCGGGACGACACCTGGTTAACCAGGTTGATCGATATGGAGTATTGGTTGGCCTGCAACGAGGAACGCGCGGCACAGGCCCGCTTCGGCGCCGTTATGTGTTGCTGCGGCCCATGTGCAATGTACCGCCGGTCTGCGCTTCTCTCGCTGCTGGATCAGTACGAGACGCAGTTGTTCCGTGGGAAGCCAAGCGACTTCGGCGAAGATCGTCATCTCACGATCCTGATGCTGCAAGCCGGCTTTCGAACCGAGTACGTTCCGGACGCGATCGCCGCAACGGTAGTGCCTGATCGGCTAGGACCGTATCTGCGGCAGCAGCTTCGTTGGGCGAGGAGCACATTCCGGGACACGTTGCTTTCGCTCCACCTGCTGCCGGGCCTCGGGCGCTATCTCACGTTGGATGTGGTCGGACAGAATCTCGGTCCGCTGTTGCTCGCTCTGTCATTGTTGACAGGGCTCGCGCAACTTGCGTTCACCGTGACTGTGCCGTGGTTCACCACAGTGACGATCGCATTGATGACCATGGTGCGCTGCTGTGTCGCTGCGTTCCGAGCCCGCGAAGTTCGCTTTCTCGGCTTTTCGTTGCACACTCCTATCAACCTCTTTCTCTTACTTCCCGTAAAAGCGTATGCCTTGTGCACATTGAGCAATAGCGATTGGCTGTCGCGGAAGTCTACAAACCCGACAGACAAGGCGAGAGAGCAGGTCATTTCCCTAAATCCGATCGTTGAAGCAAACGCGACAGGTGTCTCAGGAAGCGGCGGGCCGATCAGAAAGGGAAGTGTTACGCGATTCGTCGACGTTGATGAGGTCTGAGATCGTCTGCCGTGGCGAGTTAAAGCCGCATCTGGCGAGAAGGAAAAATCGTGAGCCTAGACAAGACTTATCAATTGCTGGACCGGGAATTGACCGTCGATGATCCGTGGCGGCTTGATAGTAACCCCTTCGAGTGGGAGCGTCACGCACAGTTGCTCAGGCTGTCGCGTTCAAGAGGAGCTATCAGGAATGCTCTGGAGGTCGGATGTGCGGCCGGCGCTTTCACGACAAAGCTCGCGCCCTATTGCAAACGGCTCACCGTCGTTGACGTCGCTTCGCGAGCGATTGATCGCGCGCGGCAACGGATGCAGCGATGCTCGCACATTACGTGGACAGTCTCCGACGTTGAACGATTTTCAACCGCGGAGCGCTTCGATTTGATCGTCGTGGCCGAGGTTCTCTATTACCTCGATGATGTAGCCAGAATGCGTACGGCCGTCCGTAACTTCGTGCAGATGCTTGCGCCAGAGGGGTGTCTGGTGTTCGGGTCCGCGCGTGATGCGACATGCCAACGCTGGGGGCATGCTGCTGGCGCCGAAACGGTGATGGCCATGTTGAATGAATCGTTGATCGAGGTCGAGCGGCTGGAATGCCATGGTGAGTCGACTGACGAAGATTGCCTGCTCGCGAGCTTCATAAATCCCGGTCAAGCGTCGAATCAATCGAACTTGCAGCATTAGGCACGGAGATACGATGCGCATCTGCGGTATCAAGCTGACCCATGACGGGGCAGTCGCTCTTGTCGAAGACGGACGGCTGGTCTTTTGCGTCGAGCAGGAGAAGCGCGGAAATAGCCCGCGGTATCAAGTTATCGACAATCTCGACGTAGTTGTCGCCGCCTTGGCGGAACATGGTCTTAACCCGAGGGATGTTGATCACTTTGTCATCGACGGCTGGGACGGGGAGATCGAGTCGCAGTTCAAAGTCCTCAGCGGCGCGGCATCACTCACGCTCAAAGGAGCCCCCTATGTTGAGCGCCATGCAGATGGCGTTCTCGATTCACGTGACGGCCTTGGCCTGACGCTCGGCGGAAGCGACTTCCCTTATAGAAGCTATCCGCACATCGCAGGCCATGTGGCCTCCGCCTATTGCACCAGCCCCTTTGCCAAAGCCGGACAGCCGGCGTTCTGCCTCGTGTGGGACGGTTCCATTGCACCACGCCTGTACCATGTACAGCGCCGGGGCGCGCGTTTGATCGAATGTCTCTTCCCGATGATTGGGCATGCTTATGCTGCCGCGGGTCATCACTTCGGACCCTATAAGAAAGCAGACCGCACCAATTGGGACCTGGGTGTCGCAGGCAAGTTGATGGCGTACATCGCGCTTGGGTCTATTGATGAAGATGTTATTGCGGTGTTTCAGGAGCTTTATGAAAGCCACTTTGCAGCCGACACGGCGTCAGCTCGTCGTTACCGCGCCGACATCAATAGCGCGGAACCGTCACTTGCAGCTATGCATGAGTTCTTCGAGGCGAGCGCGTTGCGATTGAAGGACAAGCGGCATGAAGATGTACTCGCATCGTTTCATTGCTTCCTTGAGCGTCTTCTGGTTCGAGAAATCGCGATGGCGTTGCTGCGGCACTCGTCGCTTCCGGGAGCGCGCAATCTATGTATAGCTGGCGGGTGCGGGCTCAATATCAAATGGAACAGTGCCCTGCGCGATACGGGCTTGTTCGACGATGTCTGGGTTCCGCCCTTTCCGAATGACAGTGGCTCGGCGATCGGTGCCGCTTGCTGCGCGATGGCAGCCCAGAATGGTTTCGTGCCGCTGGAATGGTCGGTCTACAGTGGTCCGGCCCTGCAAGCTAGCGAGATCCCGGCTGAATGGGAGGTCGTGCCGTGCAGTATGCGCGAGCTTGCGGCACTTCTTGCTAACAACAAGCCCGTGATCTTCCTTGCGGGGCGCGCCGAGCTCGGACCACGGGCCTTGGGGGGCAGAAGCATTCTCGCCGCGGCGACGTCCCCAGGAATGAAGGATCATCTCAACGACATCAAACGTCGCGAACGCTTTCGACCGGTAGCGCCGATATGTTTGGAGGATCGGGCGCCGGAAATTTTCAGCCCCGGTACCCCAGATCCTTACATGCTTTTCGATCACCAGACACGGGCGGAATGGCGGGACAAGATCCCCGCTGTTATACATCTGGACGGATCTGCGCGATTGCAGACGGTTTCCAGAACGTCTCAACACAAGATCGCCGAGCTCCTCGTTGAGTATGAGCGGCTCACGGGCATTCCGCTGCTTTGCAATACAAGTGCCAACCACCTCGGGCGTGGCTTCTTCCCGGATGTCGCAGCGGCCTGCCAATGGGGACGTGTTGAGCATATTTGGTGCGACGGGCGGCTCTGGACCAAGACGGCCGTAAGGGAGACGTCGCCGGCTGAACGACTTCTTTCAGCCTGAAATGAACATGTCGACCCTAGCAATCAACCTTGCCGGCGTAAGAAAGGCCTTTGGCGACAAGATCGTTGTCAACGAGCTGTCGTTCTCGGTCGCGCGGGGTGAGTGCTTCGGTCTACTGGGACCGAACGGCGCGGGCAAGAGTACGATTGCGCGTATGGTCCTCGGGATGGTGTCGCCGGACCTGGGCGAGATCACGGTGCTCGGCCAGCCAGTGCCCGCACGCGCTCGCCTGGCGCGAGTGCGGATCGGTGTGGTACCGCAGTTCGACAACCTTGAGCTCAATTTTACCGTACGCGAGAACCTGCTCGTATTCGGGCGCTACTTCAATAAGAGCGCACGCGAGATCGAAGCGCTCACGCCATCACTGCTTGAGTTCGCCCGCCTCGAGAGCAAGGCGGAGGCGCGCGTTGCGGAGCTATCCGGCGGTATGAAGCGGCGGTTGACGCTGGCACGTGCCCTGATCAACGACCCGCATCTATTGATAATGGACGAGCCAACAACCGGTCTAGATCCACACGCTCGGCACCTGATCTGGGAGCGCTTGCGCGTGTTGCTGGCACGGGGCAAGACGATACTCTTGACCACCCATTTCATGGAAGAGGCCGAGCGATTATGCGACCGGCTGTGCGTGCTCGAGCAAGGCCGCAAGATTGCTGAAGGCAAGCCCCAAGAATTGATTGATGCGCATATCGGATGTGACGTGGTCGAGATCTATGGCGGGAATCCGCGTGATCTGTGTGCGCAGGTCAGGCCCTATGTGCGACACATGGAAGTGAGCGGCGAGACGCTCTTTTGCTACGCTTCAGATCCGGAGCAGGTGCGCGCGCAACTGCGTGGGTACGCGGGTCTACGGCTTCTGCATCGTCCTCCGAATCTTGAAGATGTGTTCCTGAGAGTGACCGGGCGGGAGTTGGAGAATTGAAACGATGAGTGAAGGTTATTCACCGGTCATGCCCGCCAACGCATACAACTGGGTCGCGGTGTGGCATCGCAACTTTCTGGCATGGAGGAAAGTCGCGCTCGCATCGGTTCTCGGGAACCTCGCCGATCCGATGACCAACCTGTTTGGCCTTGGTTTTGGCCTCGGAATAATTGTCGGTCGCGTTGACGGCACTTCATACATCGCGTTTCTCGCGGCTGGCATGGTCGCAACTAGCGCGATGACTGCCGCGACGTTCGAAACTCTGTATGCGGTTTTCGCCCGCATGGATAGTCAGCGCACGTGGGATGCCATCCTGTCCACACAGCTAACACTTGGCGACATCGTTTTAGGTGAATTAGTTTGGGCAGCCAGCAAGGCCGTTCTGGCAGGAACGGCAATTTGGACTGTTGCAGCCATCCTAGGCTATGCGGAGTGGCCGTCCATTCTCTATTCGATGCCGGCGATTGCGCTCACTGGCGTTGTTTTCGCAAGCCTGGCAATGGTCGTTATATCTCTTGCGCCCAGTTACGATTATTTCGTGTTCTACCAAACGCTCGTCATGACACCCATGGTGTTCCTGTGCGGCGCCGTGTTTCCCTTGGATCAACTACCAAGCACATTGCAGCACGTCGCGAGCTTTCTGCCTCTGGCACATTCGGTCGACCTGATCCGCCCAACGATGCTCGGACGCCCGGCGGGCAGCGTTGCCCTGCATATCAGTGCACTTTGCGTTTATGCGGTGCTGCCGTTCTTCTTGTCCACGGCGATGTTTCGCCGGCGCCTAATGCGTTGACCAAGCGCGACGGGACGAAGGAGACGAATAATGTGCTGTTGCGAACTCGGCTTGGGACGAATCCCGAATCCGACGGCCCTCGACAGGCCGAGCGTTTATGCACCTTACGCATAAGAAAATGAGTGTGTGACAGGCCACCGCGGCCTCGCTGTCAGGTGAATGGAGAGAAAAATGCTGTGTCTTGGAATGAGCGGCGGTCTAGACAAGGTCCACGAAAATCCACTCGATCTGCCGAACACATTTCTCCACGACGGGGCCGCCGTACTGGTCCGCGACGGACGTGTGATCGCAGCGATCGAGGAAGAACGGCTCAATCGAATCAAGCATTCGAACAAGTTCCCACGCAATGCTATACAGCACTGCCTAGCATCAGCCGGGGTGCAACTCTGCGACATCGACCGCATCGCGTTCTACGCGACCGAGGCCTATTGCAACGCTATGCTCGAACGATTGGTCATTTCGCAGCCGGATCTCTCGATCCCGTTGGATGCCAAACTGTTGCTGCAAAATCTGCTGTTGCAGGAGTTCGGTACCGAGGTTGATCCATCACGCATCTCATTCGTGAACCATCATCTGACCCATTCCGTTAGCGCATTTGCGATGTCGGGCTTCGAGCAGAGCCTGATCCTCTCCATCGACGGAGGCGGTGACTTTCTATCTGGCCTCGTGGCGGTAGGCTCTGGCACTCAAATTGAGCAACTCACAACTTTCCCGGAGAGTAACTCTCTGGGGCTGTTCTATCTCGAGGCGATTCGATATCTCGGTTACGGGCTATTCGACGAATATAAGGTGATGGGGCTCGCCCCTTACGGTAACCCTGCAACCTATCGCGAACTCTTCGAGCAGTTCTACGAACTCTCAGACAATGGTGGCTACCGCGTCCATCTGGACCGAATCGGACCGGCGTTGCTCCGCAACATCGAGGTCCGGAGAAAGGGAGTGCCATTCACGCAGCAGCATCGAGATGTCAGTGCTTCGTTGCAGGAGGCCCTGGAGCGGATTGTGTTTCATATTCTAAGGCACTATCGCGAGCTCACTGGGATGAAGCGGTTGTGCCTGGCTGGAGGCGTGGCACACAATTGCACTGTGAACGGTAAGCTTCTGTATTCAGGGCTTTTCGAAGATATCTTCGTGCAACCTGCGGCGCACGACGCTGGTTGTGCATTAGGCGCTGCCCTTATGGTATCCGACGAGCTGGGGCGGCCTGCTCCCCGTGAGCGCCTTGAGGCGGTTTATTGGGGCCCCGACCTCGGCAGCGATAGCGCGGTGGAGCAGGAACTGAATGCATGGGCCAGTCACCTCGACATCGAACGCAGTGATGACGTCGCAGGCAGTGCGGCAGATTGGATGGCTAACGGCGCCGTGATTGGCTGGGTTCAGGGTCGGTCAGAGTTCGGGCCCCGCGCTCTTGGCAATCGTAGCATTCTTGCCGATCCGCGGCCGGCCGCCAACAAGGACCGAATCAACGCGATGGTCAAGAAGCGTGAGGGCTATCGACCCTTCGCGCCATCAGTGCTCGAGGAGGATGCGGACGAATTTTTCGAACTTCCTGAGGGCAAGCGCCATTTTCCCTTTATGAACTTCGTCGTTCGCGTCCGCGACGCCAAGCGCGACTTGCTGGGCGCCATCACTCACGTCGACGGCACAGCGCGGCTGCAAACGGTCTCGCACAAGACAAATCCGGCCTACTGGGACCTCATCAATGCGTTCAAGCGGAAGACCGGTATCCCAGTCCTGCTCAATACGTCATTTAACAATAATGCCGAGCCGATCGTGGATTCGGTTGCAGATGCGATCGCTACGTTTCTGACAACAGACCTGGATGGACTGGTGGTCGGGCCATTTCTCGTCAAAAAACGGGCTACGAAGCTGGAGGACTGGACAGCGCTCGCGATTTCGTTGCCGCCGTATGCATCTCTCTATCAAGTTCGTGCGTATACCGGGCGAGATCGCCAGGAGACCGTCTGCGAAATCCGTACTGGTCACGCCAGTCGTAACAGTGTGCGGATCTCACATGATTTGTTCGATCTGCTGATGCGGATCAAGGGCGAAGGCGTTCTCGGAGAGCTCCTTGACACGGTGACAATCGATCAGGCGAGGCGTGAAGCTCTCGTCAGCGAACTGCGGTGTCTGTGGGAGCAGCGGCGCGTCAACCTGCATCCCTCCACACGCTATTTGCGTGTATCCAAGCAGCGCTCAAACGTAAAGGGGAGCTGATGATGGCGGTTTTCTATGTGCTCACACAAGGTTGCTTTAGGTTAGTAGCGCGGCGTACTAACCGACTGGGTTCAAGGTGCGTTGATGCAACGTCCTCGGGCATGTAAGCAATTAGCAGGCCCGACACGGCGGCTCGTCATGCTGTGAAGTATTAGTAGCGGAACTGATCTGCACTACGATCGGGGACGACAGCATCGGGAAGAGTCTGGTGTACATGCTCCGCTATCCAGCCGGTATCCGGGAACGAGGCAAGGCTAATGCGTGTTAGTGGCTCGATGAATGAGCGGTTTGTGGTTTCTCGCCGACGCACGGGGTTCGGTGATTGCCTGTGGTCGCTGGCGGCGGCTTGGAGTTATGCGAAGCGAACTAATCGGACGCTCGCTATCGACTGGCGGGGCTCCTGTTATCTCGATCAGCCATTCGTGAACGCCTTTCCAGTGTTCTTCGAACCGATTCAAGACATTGCTGGCGTACGGGTCATCTGCGATGATCAGATCAATCAATTCTCGTTCCCCGGCCCATTCTTTCCACGGTGGTGGAATAAGCCCTCAATCGACAGCGTCTTCCGTCCAGATGAGCAAATTTTCCGAGAGCGTGACGAACTGCGTCAGCTGTTTGAAAGCCAAGATGATAGCGACGCCAACACGGTGGTGTGTGACGCCTGCTTGATGTGGGGTTGCGATGAAGACGCCGAACGACAGATATTTCGTAGCCTCCAACCTCGGTCTGAAATCCAGAGGCGGATTGACGCCATCTATCGAGATCAGTTTGCAGGACATAGCATAATCGGTGTTCATGTGCGGCACGGCAACGGCGAAGATATCATGGGGCATGCGCCCTACTGGGCCGATCCAGAATTCGCGTTGCAGCAAGTATGCATGGCCATTCACAAGGCAAAGGCGTCACCGCACCCAAAGCCTGTGAAGGTGCTTTTGTGCACGGACAGTGCGCAAGTGCTTGACCGGATCACGGCTGCGTTTCCTGATCTCATCACTATCCCAAAACACTTTCATACCCAGCAGGCCGGCCCCTTACACAGTCCGGCGCTCGGGGTCGATGGCGGCGCCTCCGCTCTCGTCGAGATGTATCTTCTCGCGCGCTGCGACACCGTGATCCGGTTCCCGCCGACGAGCGCCTTCACGCGCTATGCCCGCCTCTTCGTGCCACGGATTTTTGAGTTCGATTTGAACGATCCGAGTCGGGTCATCTTGATTGAGGAACTACCAGAAGATCTCGAGCTCCATGAAAGCGTAAATCTGGTCGATCCCCCCCGTTGAAGCAAATGACGCAGGCGTATACCAGTTGTGGCTCGTCGCGGACGAAGCTCACGTACGAGGCTGGTCACGTCAGATTCGCCTTCGCGTCACTGCCGCGCCATTTGACGAGCAGGCTGGTTCCCGGTGGAGTTCTCGACATAGAACCTTATCCCTAGCGATGGGATCAGAGGCTGCCGCGATCTGACCAATCTCATACGCCGGGGATCGCCCGTAGACGTTTCGCAGGAATCAAGCAGCGTCACGGCTCGGTTGGCTAGTCCTTGAGGATCCGCGATACGCGGTGTCGTAACGCGTGTTCACACTTGAGGGGCACTCTAGGCCAGGCTCGCCATGTCGTGCGTTGCTGTTGTCGGAAAGCAAGCGGGAAGTGTCTGGAATCCGCCAGAACAGGACATTTGGCCGCGAAACTGCCAAGCATTCCCCGTCGTCGCAGTGGCCCAAATCCTGCAGCGCGCGCGTGGGCGCGACTAGAGGATGGGAGGTGCCCCTTGATTATCGATCTACCAAACGGCAATCCGGTAGCCGGTGCGAGGTCGG
This sequence comes from Bradyrhizobium sp. INPA03-11B, assembly GCF_040446015.1. Lineage (NCBI taxonomy): Bacteria > Pseudomonadati > Pseudomonadota > Alphaproteobacteria > Hyphomicrobiales > Nitrobacteraceae > Bradyrhizobium > Bradyrhizobium sp. INPA03-11B. Next base: position 12,409 of record NZ_JASGSR010000090.1, on the reverse strand, counting down.
CGGTGGACGTGGGCCGTCGGTTTCACGCTGAGAGGACATGCGTCCAGCACGAAGAACGGAAGACACTGTTTCTGACCGGGGCATCCCGCGGCATCGGTCACGCTACCGCCAAGCTGTTTTCGGAAGCGGGATGGCGCATCATTTCTTGCGCCCGTCAACCGTTCGATGGCGGGCGCTGCCCTTGGGAGTCGGGGGCCGACGACCATCTGCAGGTCGACCTCAGTGACCATCGGATGCTGCCGCGCGCGATCGCCGAGGTCAAAAAACGCCTCGCGGGCGCACCGTTGCACGCGTTAATCAACAATGCTGGCATTTCACCGAAAACGTCAGATGGCGCCCGGCTGACCTCGTTGACGACATCAATCGAAACGTGGATGAGGGTGTTCCACCTCAATCTGGTGGCACCGATCCTGCTAGCGCAAGGTTTGTTGGACGAGCTGAAAGCCGCGTCAGGATCGATTGTCAACGTCACCTCAATCGCGGGTTCGCGGGTGCACCCGTTTGCCGGCAGCGCCTATGCGACGTCAAAGGCTGCGCTCGCGAGTCTCACCCGCGAAATGGCACATGATTATGCACCGCATGGCATTCGCGTGAATGCGATCGCCCCCGGGGAGATCAAGACGGACATGTTGTCGCCGGACACGGAAGCGCGTCTTGTGCCAAATATCCCCCTGCGCCGCGTGGGCGCGCCCGAAGAAGTGGCTAAGGTCATCTTCTTTCTCTGCTCAGATGCGGCAAGCTATGTCACGGGTACCGAAATGCCGATCAATGGTGGCCAACACCTATAGTCGGCGAGACTTAGCAATTCGCAGTTGATTTGAGCTACGTCAATGAAACTCCTGCTTGCCGCCAAATCCGCGTATGCAATTGCCGTGCAGGAAAAGATGCCATCTTTCTATGTCATCTCGTCAAAACTTGACGCAAGATCGACAATGACATGCAACACGAAGCTCGCAAACCCGAACAAGGTGTCATGCTGCATATCCCTTCCGCGCGCGAAAAGCTTATCTCACAGTCAGAGGGCGACCGCGAGGTCTCTATTGAGTCATCACGCGAGAGCGCGCTGACTGGCATTTCCGAGATATCGAAGGTGCTGGCTGCGCCCGGTCGGCTCGAAGTTGCGTTGACCAATGTCGTCAATCTTCTTCAATCGTTTGTGCAGATGCGAAACGGCGTCGTCTTGCTCTTCGACGGTGATGGAATGCCGGACATTACCGTGGGCGCCGGCTGGAGCGAAGGCAGCGACGAGCGCTACCGGATGTGCCTGCCAAAGAAGGCGATTGACCATATCGTAGCGACCGATAAGCCACTGATTGCCGAGAACGTAACAACGGAGGCGGCTTTCAGTGCTGCGGATGTAAATGCGCTCGGAGCCTGCGACGACATATCAGTGTCCTTCATCGGCGTTCCTATTCGGATTGATGCGAAAGTCGTCGGTACCCTAACCATCGATCGCATCCTCGATGAACGCTCGAGCGGGCGGCTCGATTACGACGTGCGGTTGCTCGCCATGATCGCCAATCTGGTGGGCCAGACGGTGAAGCTACATCGCCTGTCTGCGGGCGACCGCGAGCGGCTGATGACCGAGAAGGACCGGCTGCAGAAGCAGGAGTTCAAGCAACCTCCGCGGGAACGTAAAAAGGTTCACATCGACGGGATCATTGGCGACAGCCCGCCGTTGCGAGCGTTGCTGGAGAAGATCGCGGTGATAGCCAAATCGAACAGCACGGTCTTGGTGCGCGGCGAATCCGGCACTGGTAAGGAACTGGTCGCCAAGGCTATTCACGAGCTCTCATTGCGCGCCAAACGGCCCTTCGTTAAGCTTAATTGCGCGGCCCTCCCTGAGACCGTCCTGGAATCCGAATTGTTCGGGCATGAGAAGGGGGCCTTTACCAGCGCATTCAATTCGCGCAAGGGGCGCTTCGAGCTCGCCGACAAAGGGACGTTGTTCTTGGACGAGATCGGCGAGATCTCAGCCTCGTTCCAGGCCAAGTTGCTGCGCGTCCTGCAAGAGCAGGAATTCGAGCGTGTCGGTAGTAACCAGACAATAAAAGTCGATGTTCGCGTAATTGCCGCTACCAACAAGAACCTTGAAGAGGCTGTGGCAAGGAATGAGTTCCGCGCCGACCTCTATTATCGGGTCAACGTGGTTCCTTTGCTGCTGCCGCCGTTGCGTGAAAGGCGCAGCGATATTCCGCTTCTCGCCACAGAGTTTCTCAAAAAATTCAACCGCGAGAACGGCCGTGCGCTGACCTTCGATGTGAGTGCTATTGAAGTACTGATGAAGTGCGGCTTTCCCGGCAATATCCGCGAGCTCGAAAATTGCGTCGCGCGCACTGCGACCCTAGCGCCTGGACCATCGATCGTCAAAAATGACTTTGCATGCTGCCATGGTCAGTGTCTGTCTTCGGTGCTGTGGAAGAGCAGATCGGACGAGATAGCGCAGGAGCCGGGACCGAGCGCGTCCATGGCCGTGAGGGTCGCTGCGCCGCTAACAGAAGCTGCTGCGCCAGCCTCGCCTGTCGGCGGCGAGCTCGCTCCGCTGGCACCTGCGGGCGCAGCCTTGGTAAGTGGCGCGAAGATAACTGATCGTGAGCGGGTCATTGCCGCCATGGAAAGATCCGGGTGGGTACAGGCCAAGGCAGCGCGCCTGCTGGGATTAACGCCGCGCCAGATAGGCTACGCGCTGAGGAAATACGGCATCGAGATCAAGCGGTTTTGAGCACGCTATCGGACTCGCGCCCCATCCCCAACCTGCAACAACCGTGACCAAGACGATCAGGTACACGATCCGATGCGCTCGGTGCGTCGGCGCCGGATTGATCATGGTCGACGGGAACTGCGGGCACAGGAGAAATTGACCTGGTCTACGAGCGATCGACTTGCTCCTCGCGGTGCGAAGCATCAACCGCTGGAATCGGGTCCGGAACCAGGGGCGCCCTTAAGCGCTGGGCCCGCTGCGGCGGGATGATCTGCGTCTGGATTGACTCGGGTAGAAGCGCCTTCCGTTAAGTTGAGCTCTCCTCGATCAGATCGGCCACACACCATGCCACTAGCAAGACGCTGTCGCAGCAACCACGAAGGTCGATTGTGTTTTGTCGGCGAACGTCGGGCGGCTACTGCCATTTCGCCTAAGCCGTTGCCTTCGAGCCGAATCTTGAGCCATCGCGCGTTGGTACGACACTTGCTGTCCGGATGGTCAAGCTACAGCAACTTCTGGAGAAGCATATGCACAGTGTCGTCTGCATCAAGCAGGTTCCCGACTCCGCGCAGATCCGCGTGCACCCGGTGACCAATACGATCATGCGCCAGGGCGTGCCGACCATCATCAATCCATATGACCTCTTCGCGCTGGAGGCCGCGCTGCAGCTGCGCGATCAGTTTGCCGGCGAAATTACCGTACTTACAATGGGCCCCCCCTCGGCCGAGGATTCCCTACGCAAGGCGCTGACCTTTGGCGCCGATCGTGCCGTTCTGCTCACCGACCGCTGCTTCGCGGGCTCCGACACGCTGGCAACAACTTACGCACTGGCGACCGCCATCCGAAAGATCGCTAAGGAATATGGTCCGCCTGACCTCATCTTTACTGGCAAGCAGACGATCGACGGTGACACCGCGCAGGTTGGCCCCGGCATCGCGAAACGGCTCGGCGTGCTGCAGTTGACCTATGTCGCTAAGGTCAGAGCCCTGGACCTCACCGCGCGTACGATTGAAGCAGAGCGGCGCTCCGAAGGCGGTGTCCAGGTCCTGCACACCAGATTGCCGTGTCTCATTACCATGCTGGAGGCGACCAACCAGATTCGCCGCGGTGCCATGGCCGATGCATTGCGTGCCGCTCGCGCGCCGCTCGTGAAATGGAGCGCGCAAGACGCTGGCGTCGAAGACCTCTCCAGATGCGGTCTCAAGGGCTCCCCGACCGTTGTCAAGCGGGTGTTTGCCCCCTCCGCGCGCGCTGAGAAAGCTGCGCTGGTGGAGGCCGCCGAGCAGCCGGCGCAAGCGTTGATTGACGCCATCTTCAAGCACCAACCCAAGCTTGAAACCGACCTTGCGACACTGGCGCGAGATGCCTGATCTTGAGGAGCTTGGCGATGAGCAATGTTATCAGAGCACACGGCTTGCTCGCGGAGGGACGCACCACTGCCAGGAAGGAGATGGCATGATCGAAACCGAGAGGTCGATAGCAATGGTCGGGGCCAGATTGGGCCGGAAACCGCCAAGGCGTCGACCATGGCAAAGCGCAGCAGGAATGTGCTGTAGTTCGAGCCCGCAAAATCTCCTGGATCGAATAACAGCGTACGCATACGACGAAGGCCGCTTGATTGACGCATGCGCGGGAGCGCGGCGAGCACTATGATTGCGTTGTGTGCAGGTCAGGCGGCCTGCTGATCGGTGGGCTCGCTGGCCTGGCGCAAAAGCTTCCATTCCCAGGGCAACAGTTCGTGCAGACGGGAAGCAGGAAGATCAGCGATCCGGGCCAGGACGTCGGCGAGCCAGGCCTTGGGATCGATATCGTTGAGGCGGCAGGTCGTGATCATGGTCAGCATGATGGCGGCGCGGTCGGCGCCGCGCTGGCTGCCGGCGAAGGTCCAATTGCGCCTTCCCAAAGCGATGCCGCGCAAGGCTCTTTCTGCGGCGTTGTTGCTGAGGCAGATCCTGCCTTCGTCGAGGAAGCGGGCGAAGTCGTCCCAGCGCCTGAGCATGTAATTCATGGGCTTCAGGACCTCGGAGGAGCGCGAGAGGGTTTCTCGCTCGCGGAGCAGCCAGGCGTGCATGTCGTCGAGCAGCGGCTTGCTTTTCTCCTGGCGCACGGCACGCCGCTCGTCGGCGCTGCGGCCGTTGATGGCGCACTCGATCTCGAACAGGACGTCAAGGCGTCTGACCGCCTCCAGCGCGATCGGGGAGACCGGTTTACCCTTGCTGCCTTCCCTGGCGTCCTTCTCGATATCGGCCAGCTCGAAGAAGCCCCGCCGCGCATGGGCGAAGCAAAATGCCGGCGTGATCGGCATCGCTTTCCTTTGCGGGTCGAACAACGGCTCGAAGCCGCTATAGCAATCGGCTTGCAGGATGCCAGCGAAGGCGGCCAGATGCTCCTGGGGATGTTCGCCCCGTCGGTCGCTCGAGGCGTAATAGACCGCCGCCGGCGGCGCAGGCCCCCCGTAGGGCCGGTCATCCCGCACATAGGTCTAGATTCGCCCGGTCGTGCACTTGCCCTTGGCCAGGATGCGGATGGTGGTGTCGTCGCCATGAAGGCGCTCGGCTGCGAGCACATGACGCTCGATCAGCTGGAACAGCGGCATGACGGCGAAGGTTCCGTGGCCGACCTGGTCAGCGAGCGTCGACAATGGCAGGTCGATCCTCTCGCACTTGAAGCGCGCGCTCTGGCGATTGAGCGGGATATGCATGCCGAACTTGTCGAACAGGATCGTCCCCAGCAATTGCGGACCGATGAAGCCGCGCGGCGTGGCATGGAACGGTGCCGGCGGTTGACTGATCTTCTCGCAATCGCGGCAGGTGAACTTTTCCCGCACCGTCTCAATCAGCTTGAACCGGCGTGGGATCTCCTCCAGCGTCTCGGTCACATCCTCGCCCAGCTTCGCCAGACGCGATCCGCCGCAGCAGGCACAGCTCTTCGGGGCCTCGATAACGACGCGCTCGCGTTCGATGTCGTCCGGCCAGGGCTTGCGCACCGGCCGCTTGCGCGTGAAGGGACGGACGTTCTGCGTCTTCGCCGCTGCGGCCTGCGCCGCAAGCTCATCCTCGCTCGCCGTGGTGACGAGGTCTTCGAGCTCTAACTCCAGCTGCTCGAGCAGCCGTGCCATGCGCTCGGAGCGCTGTCCGTACAGTTCGCGCTTGAGCTTCTCGATCCGCAGCTCAAGGTGCGCGATCAGCGCAGCGTTGTCCGACAGCTCCGCTTGCGCGCTGGCAGCCATCGCCTCGGCTCGCAGCCGCGCCTCACGCTCGGCCTGCAGCGCCGCCAAGGCACTCGCAAGATCCGATGGAAGGTCGTCCGGCTTCGACGTCATGAAGCCATTGAATCAGATCAAGCAGCAGATTCAAACCCAAAACGGCTATCCGACCCGCGTCGGACGCTGGGTTTCTTGCGGATTGCGCCAATCTATTCCGGATAACAGATAGCTCATCTGCGCCGTCGAGATCGTCACTGCTTCGCCCGCAACCGAAGGCCAGATGAACCTTCCTCTCTCGAGTCTTTTAGTGAACAGGCATGCTCCCTGACCATCGTGCCAGATCACCTTCACAAGATCGCTTCGGCGACCGCGGAACACGAACAGATGACCGCTGAGCGGGTCCTTGCGCAGCACCTCCTGCACCTGGAGTGCCAACGACGGAAAGCCTCTGCGCATATCCGTGTAGCCTGTCGCGAGCCACACTCGCACGCCGGTCGGAACCGGGATCATCGACGCACCAGGGCATCGAGAACTCGCCGCAGCGCGTCTCCATCAACGTCGCCATCGACCCGGATGCGGTGTCCGCTACCAAGATCGATCTCGATGATGCCCTGGCTCTTCCGTCGACGCGCCGGCACCGTCGTCGATGGCGCTTCGGCCACCTCTCGCGCCGGCACAGACGGCCCAATCTCGACCGGCACGAACGGCGCTATACTCGCTTCGCCCTGCTTACAAAGCTCTTTCCGCCATCGGAAGAGCTGGCTCACATGAAGGCCGGCCATGCGAGCCACCTCGGAAACATTAGCTCCGGGCTCAAGCGATGCTGCAACTAGCCGTTCCTTCTCATCCTGCGACCACCGGCGCCGCCGCTCGACCGATGTGATCACCTCCGCCCGCGAAATCGTCATAGCGCTTCTCCTAGGATTACCCCTAGGACCTGCAGCGATCACGTTCGTCAAACAAGGCGGCCTTTGGCGGAGGGATACATAACAGCTCGTCAAAACGGAGTCGCATCGTCAGCCGCGCAATAACCGCATCTGCTAACCTGGCCTTGCCTCTGCCCGATACCGCTGGGCAGCCTGCCGAACCAGAAATGGCCGACTTGGCGCGAACGGCGGAAGCTGGCTGGTCCAAATAACTCAACAAAAGCAAGACAATGTTGGCGCAGACGGTCAGCCCACCCGGCATCAACGCGAGGAAACGCGCCGATACCGGTGGAGGGCTGGGTAGAGGATGATCAGGAGGATGAAGCTCCGTGCGGCGGTATTGGACCCATCGCTGTCTGGACGCCCTTGGCCAAGGTTCATTATATGGCCGCAATGGCGAATCTTGACTTAAGCGTGGGACCGAGGGCTACCGTGGTGTGGCTTGTACGCCTAAAGCCTTGCCCAGCCGTTCAGGCCGGGACGGCTTCGCAGCTTTCGATGGCTTGGCGGTCCCTGGATAGACGGTGAGTGCCGCGATGATGCCGAGCAGGGCTGCAAACATCAGCCAAAGGCCAGGTGAAGCCTTATCATCTGTTCGGTCGATTAACCAAGTCGAGGCGAGTGGCGTAAAGGTGCCAAATAACGCGGCCGCGAGTGCGAAAGCCAGAGAGAAGCAGGTTGTGCGCACATGCGACGGTACGATCTCAACAAGAGCGCCGAGCATAGTGCCGCTATAGATGCCGAAATAGAACGAGAACATCATTGCGACCGCCAGCATTTTGCCGAAAGTGGGTGCGCTTACCAACCAGTGCAATGCCGGATAGGTGGTCAACAATGCAAGGCCCGCAATGGTTAGCAAAACCGGCTTGCGGCCAACTCGATCGGAGACGGCGCCGCCAATTGGATTCCAGATGAAGTTGCTGACAGCAACCAAAAGCGTCACCAAGAGAGCGTCCTGGGTGGAAAGTTTCAAGACGTTCCTGCCGAATGTGGGCGTGTAGACTGTGACGAAATAGAACGTCGTTGTAGTCAAGATCGCGATCATCATTCCGAGAATGATGACGCGCCAGTTGGTGAGGGCCGAGGCAAAGACCTCGCGGGCCGTAGGATGCTTCTTCATGGCCAGAAATTCTGGCGTTTCCTCCAGCGTCCGGCGCAGGAAGAAGATAAGCGGAATAATGAGGCAGCCGAGAAAGAACGGGATGCGCCAGCCCCAGGCAGCTACTGTTTCGACCGACATCGATTCGTTCAGCACGTAGCCAACAATCGCCGCGACAAAGATCGCGACCTGCTGGCTGGAAGACTGGAACGAGGTGTAGAAACCACGCTTGCCCGGAGTTGCAATTTCCGACAGGTAGACCGAGACGCCGCCAACCTCGACGCCGGCGGAAAAGCCCTGCAGCAGCCGCCCAGCCAGCACAATGATGGGGGCAGCAATGCCGATCGTCGCGTAACTGGGACAGAAGGCGATGATCACAGTACCGATTGCCATGATTGAGAGCGTCACGATCAGACCTTGCCGACGGCCAATCTTGTCAATATAGGCTCCGAGCACGATCGCGCCGACCGGCCGCATCAAGGCGCCCAGCCAGAACACGCCGAAGGTGTTGAGCAGCGAAGCCGTCTCGCTCTCGGACGGGAAGAATGCCTTCCCAATGGCGCTGGCGTAAAAGCCGAACAGAAAAAAGTCGAACTGCTCCAGAAAATTGCCGCTAGTCGCACGCAAAATTGGGCCGATGCGCGATTTCACCGTAGGTGCCTGCGCGATGATCATTTGTGACACTGCGAGTTTCCTCCCCGTCTGAAATGGCCGGTTGCGGAAAAACCTCACGCCCGCCCAACTGCAACTTAGGCCGGAATCTCTCGTCATAGAAACTACCGGCCGACCCGAAAGCGCCTGATCTTTTCGGCATATTTTCGGCGACGGTGGCCTGGCCGCACAAAGTTTCAGATTTGTTTTGCGATGTTCAGCGAGGAACCACCCGCGGACCTGTCGATGGCAACGGAAATATTGTGTCCGACGTCAGCCCGCGGAAAGTCAATCGCTGCTTTCTTGATGGCTCGATCGAGTATCGATTGTCTTCAGCGTGAAATGCTGAACTTTTCCCAACGCCGTTCGCGGCAATTCTTCCGTGAAAATGATTTCGCGTGGCGTCTTGAAGCGGGCGAGCCGCGATTGGACATGCGCTGTCAGTGCATCCGCTTCGATACGAGCCCCCGGTTGCCTGATCACATAAGCGATTGGCACTTCATCCCAGCGCTGATCGGGCCGACCAATGACGGCGCATTCGGCGACATCAGGATGTTCCATCAGCGCACGCTCGATTTCCGCTGCGTAGATATTTTCTCCGCCGGAAATGATCAGATTCTTCTTGCGATCAAGAATCCAGAAATACCCATCGGCATCGCGGCGGCCGATGTCACCAGTACGATACCAGCCGTTATGAAATGCCTCGCGTGTTGCTTGTTGATTGCCCCAATATCCGCAGAAGATACTGGGCCCGCGCACTGCGATCTCACCTGGGGTGTCTGGCTGCAACGCATTGCCTGCATCGTCGATGATCGTCGCTTCACAGCATAGACCAGGTAAACCGGTCGACTCCCCACGCGCAAGATCGCCGCCGAGTCTCGTATATACTGCAATGGGGCAAGTCTCTGTCGAACCGTAAACCTGCAGGACTGGCACCCCGCGCGCGGCAAAGCGTTCGCTAAGGTGCTGCGGCACCATTGTCGAACCAGTGCAAATTGCCTTCACGGAGGATAAGTCTGTCCTCGCCCATCGAGGATGGTTGGTCAGGGCTTGTATCGTGGCAGGCACCAAAACTGCCAGCGTAGGCCGGTCGCGCTCAAACGCAGCAAGCGTCGCCTCTGGCGTAAAACGCGAGTGAATAGTAACCGTCGCGCCGTGATGCAACGCTGGCGTAGTCTGGATATTCAGGCCGCCAACGTGAAACAAAGGCAACACTGTCAAGACATGATCGGCCGAGCTGAGGTCATGCATGTGCTGACTCATAACCCCATTCCACAGCAACGATTCCTGACGCAGCACGGCCCCTTTCGGTCGCCCTGTGGTCCCTGACGTATAGACAATCAGAAGAGGGCAGGACAGGTCTGCCTCGGGATTGCGACCGTCGCTGCAGCCTCGCTCCAGCAGGCTGCCCCACTTGCTCCCGCCGGAAGGCTCAAAATCCAGGCCGACAACGAGCGTGTCGGGCAGTTGCTCCGTCAGAGCTGGCAGGAGTGCGTCGAAGACGTGTTCAAGAACGAGCACCTTGGCGCCGGCGTCGGACAGGATGAAGAGCTGCTCGCCGACCGCAAGTCGCCAGTTCAGTGGCACGAGGATTGCGCCGAGCCGCGCGCAGGCATAAAGCAGGGCCAGATAGTCAGGGCGGTTCTGGCTGAGGATCGCGATGCGGTCACCTTTCTCGACGCCGAGCTCGCTTTGTAGGGCGCGAGCGACATGCTCGATCCTTTGATTGAAGGCGGCGTAGCTTAAAGTCTGCCCATCGAAATGGATCGCGGGTTTGTCGGGAGCGAACGACGCGTTACGCTCAATCAGTGTGCAGAGATTCACCTCAGGTCGTCCCCATCGTTGAGATCGGCGCAATACGTCTGCCCCGAGGCATCAGATCGCTGAGCCTATGAAGTCCATCGCGCGATCCCAATCGTGGGCTGTTGCGTCGAGTGGCCCCCAGGCGGGGACGATCATCAGGCGGTCCTAACAGGAAAATGCAGCTTTTGATGATGTCATTTGTCATGGGCCTTGCCTCGATGGATGCCCCTTGAGAATTGAAAGCTTCGGTACCTGCTCAACTGCTGAGTTTTGCTCGGCATTGTTTGCATGCATCTGCCAGTGGTGATACTCGCACCACGACGATTGTTTCTTGCCTGGTCTTCGAATTACGGGCTCGCCGCACATATAGGCTGCTCTGGCATCTCCATCTTTGAATCCGACAATGGCTCGGCATTGGCCCTCAGTGTGGTCGATCAATAGAACCTTCTTGGCGCCATCGGGCTTTTTCACCGTGCCGCTCCGAGGTGCCAGGCAATCTTTTCCAATGTCGCACCAGTCATGCCGAGCGACACTTACAACCCAAGCCCGTTGAGAACGCCAGCGATCGGTTGATCCTCGCGCATTCGCGAGATGCTGGCGCCAGATCAGCGGCGCCCGCCAACTTTAACGAACAGAACGAAAAGGTTCGTTCGTCGAACCGGCTTCGGGACCTATTCCAGCCACTCGAGGGACTCGGTTTCGAAGGCCTGAAACCCTGGAGGCGGGCAGGGGAGTAGGATGAAGTTCGACGACGCCGGTCATCGGGAGTCGGGATTGAAATGAACATTTGCGGCGTGATTCTGAGACGTTGAGACATTCGCGATCCTTACCTCGGCCTGTCCCGAGACTGACGCCACCTCCCTGAGACCGTACAACTTAACGTTACGTCCGATTCAAGCCCTTTGGCTCCGCATTGTGAATATGTCCGAAGCTCCGGGGCTCATTGGCTGAACGCAGCCCCGGCGTCTGGTACGAATTGGAAGCCTGACATTTACAGCGACGTTGGTGAGGAAGGCGACAACGGACCAACTCGGCAACGAGCAAGGGCTTCCTTCGCGAACCTGCGACTTTGCAAGATTACGTTCGCGGCACGAAAGTCGGAAGATCGACAGGCCTGCCAATTGTGGTGGGTGGGCTTGAGTGCTGACTTTGGTCTTCTCGCCACAATGTCGCTGTTGCCTGTCGACATGAGTCGGCGTTATCGAACTGGCGGGCACCGCGGCTAACGTTGAGTTCACAACGTCAAATGAACGATTGGTCCAGACTTGCGTCGCCTTCGAATCGATTGGGACTGCGCCGATCAGAGGCTGCTTTCGATGTGTGCGCGAATCGCATTGGCGTCGGCGTCAATCCAGCCGCGTTCCCGGGCGCTTGCGACCATCTTGGCGTACGCTGTTTCCCAGGTCTCATAGTCCCTGGGGCGACCGGGAAGCGTAGGCACTAGATCAATAGGGACCAATGCATTGTCTTGGTCAACGAGCGTGATCCCTCTCAAGGCTGAAGTGCTAGGGTTAACTGGGCCCTTCAATACGACCTTGAAGTTGCAAAAATCCGAAGGATTCACCAATTGGAGGCCCGTTTGTGGGGAATATTCTATCACCATTGCTCGGCTCCTCATTGCGGCCTTCGAATTAATCCGGCCGATGTTCGTTCCGGATAGAGACGGTACACAGAGACTGCACTCAGTCATGCGGTAAGGTTCGAAGCGCGCCTTGCAAGTTGATCAATGGCTCACCATGACCGGGTCGGGTCGCGACAACTCGGCCAATGAAGATGCTATGTGTGCCAATCGTCATGTGATCGTGCAAGATGCACTCGAGCGTGCAAACTGCGCCCTGCAAAAGTGGCACATCGAGAACGCCCTGATTCCACTGCGCCGTATCGAAGCGATGGGCACCTTTAGCGGCATCCCGGCCGCCAAATCGTAGCGCGAGGTCCTCCTGATCACCCCGGAGAAGACTCACTCCAAAACTTCTGGAGGCGAGTATCGCGTCATGAGCCTCAGATCTGGAATTGATGGCGAC